>NZ_JBPQTL010000052.1:0-39838 GCF_051386295.1 Micromonospora sp. URMC 105
ACACGCCGCAAACCGTGCGGCTCGCCCGGGACGCCGGTCGGCGGACACGCCGAGGGGCGCCGGTCAGTGCGACCGACGCCCCTCGCGGACCGGGAACCAGCGGCTCAGCCGAAGCGGCCGGTGATGTAGTCCTCGGTCTTCTTCACGCTCGGGTTGCTGAAGATCTTCTGGGTGTTGTCGTACTCGATCAGCCGGCCCGGGTCGCCGGTCTTCTCGATCGAGAAGAAGGCGGTCCGGTCCGAGACCCGCGCGGCCTGCTGCATGTTGTGCGTGACGATGATGATGGTGAACTTGTCCTTGAGCTGGAACATCAGGTCCTCGATGGCCAGCGTGGAGATCGGGTCCAGCGCCGAGCAGGGCTCGTCCATCAGCACCACCTGCGGCTCGACCGCGATGGTGCGGGCGATGCAGAGCCGCTGCTGCTGGCCGCCGGAGAGGCCGGCGCCCGGCTTGCCCAGCCGGTCCTTCACCTCGTCCCAGAGGTTGGCCGAGCGCAGCGCCTTCTCGGCGGCCTCGTCCAGGATCGACTTCCTCCGGACGCCGTTGAGCCGGAGCCCGGCCACCACGTTCTCGAAGATGCTCATGGTGGGGAACGGGTTAGGGCGCTGGAAGACCATGCCGATGGTCCGCCGGACCGCGGTGACGTCCACGTCCCGGTCGTAGATGTCCTGGCCGTCGATGGTCAGGCTGCCCTCGACCCGGGCACCGGGGAGCACCTCGTGCATCCGGTTGATCGAGCGCAGGAAGGTCGACTTGCCGCAGCCGGACGGCCCGATCAGGGCGGTCACCGTCTTCGGCTCGACCGTCAGGTTGATGTTCTCGATCGCCTTGAAGGCGCCGTAGTAGGCGGTGACGTTGGTGGCGTCGATGCGCTTCGCCATGGTGGTGGTACCTCCGGGGTTCATCGGCCGAGCCGGTTGCGACGGGCCAGCAACTTCGCCGCGATGGTCAGGACGAGCACGAGGGCGACCAGGGTCAGCGCCGCGGTCCAGGCCCGTGCCGGCGCGTACCTCGACGCGTCACCGGCCTGCTGGTAGACGAAGAGGGCCAGCGACGACTGGTTGTTCTCGAACGGGTCGAAGTTGATCGCCGCGCCGCCACCGGCGACGAGCAGCACCGGGGCGGTCTCGCCGGCGGCCCGCGCGATGGCGAGCATGACACCGGTGACGATGCCCGGCAGCGCCGTCGGCAGCACGACCCGCAGGATGGTCTTCCACTTCGGCACGCCGAGGGCGTACGCCCCCTCGCGCAGCGGCGCCGGGACGAGACGCAGCATCTCCTCGGTGGAGCGGACCACGGTCGGCAGCATCAGCACGCTGAGCGCCAGCGCGGCGGCGAAGCCGGAGAAGCCCGGCCGGCCGTCGTTGAACATCGGCGAGACGACCAGCACCCAGAACGCCAGGACGAAGAGGCCGGAGACGATCGACGGGATGCCGGTCATCACGTCAACGAAGAACCGGATCGCGAAGGCGAACCGGCCCCGGCCGTACTCGACGACGTAGATGGCGCAGAGGATGCCGAGCGGGACGGTGATCAGGGCGGCGATGCCGACCTGCTCCAGCGTGCCCACGATCGCGTGGTACGCCCCGCCGTTGGGGTCCCGCGCCCCGATGTTGTTCATCGAGGTGAGGAAGAAGTTCCCGTCGAGGCGCTCCGCCCCCTTGCTGACCAACGTCCAGACCACCGAGGCCAGCGGCAGCACCGCCAGCACGAAGGCGGAGTGGATCAGGGCGCTCCAGGTGCGGTTGCGCGCCGACCGGCGCCCCTCGACGGCGTTCGCCGCGGCGAAGAGGCCGGCCAGGTAGAGCAGCGCGCCGAGCACCACGACGAGGACCGGGCCGCCGATGCCCGCGCCGTAGACGATGCCGGCGGCGACGAGCAGTGCGACCAGGGCGATGGCCGGGGCGGCGTACCGGGGCAGCCGCCGCGCCTTGAGGGTGGGCGGCTGGGCCGGTGGCCGGGTGCGGTGGGAGGTGATCGTCGTGGTCATGCGGCCGACTCCGTGAACTCCCGGCGCCGGTAGATGATCGCCCGGGCGGTGATGTTGACGATCAGCGTGATGGTGAAGAGCACCAGACCGGAGGCGATCAGCGCGCCCCGACCGGTGTCGTTCGCCTCGCCGAACGCGTTGGCGATGTTGGCGGCGATGGTGTTGCCGCCGTTCTCGATCAGGTTGAACGAGATGCCGAAGGTGATGCCGAGCGTCATCGCCAGCGCGATCGTCTCGCCCAGCGCGCGGCCGAGGCCGAGCATGACCGCGGCGATGATGCCGGGGCGGCCGTACGGCAGCACCGCGGTGCGCAGCATCTCCCAGCGGGTGGCGCCCAGCGCGAGGGCGGCCTCCTCGTTGGCGGTGGGGGTCTGCAGGAACACCTCGCGGGAGAGCGAGGTGATGATCGGCAGCACCATGATCGCCAGCACCAGCGAGCCCAGCATGATCGACTTACCGAACGGTCCGTCGCCGCCGAAGATCGGGATCCAGCCGAAGTACTGGTTCAGCCAGGCGGAGAAGTCCCGTACCGGGTTGATGAAGATGTCCCGTCCCCAGAGGCCGAAGACCACGCTGGGCACGGCGGCCAGCAGGTCGATCAGGAAGCCGAGGGCGGTGCCGAGGCGGCGCGGGGCGTAGTGCGACAGGTAGAGGGCGATGCCCAGCGCCACCGGCACCGCCATGAGCAGCGCCAGCGCGGAGCTGAGCACGGTGCCGAAGGCGAGCGTGCCGATGCCGAACTTGGGCTGCGCCTCGTTGGGCGACCAGCCCTCGTAGGTCCAGAAGTTCTCGGTGTTCGCGCGCAGCGCCGGGACCGCCTTGGCGATCAGGAAGACCGCGATCGCCGCGATGACGACCAGCACGGTGGCGCCGGCGGCCAGGGTGAGCCCGCGGAACGCGCGTTCCGCGCCGAAGGCCCGGGCCCGGGGCAGCGACCCACCGCCGCCCATCCCGTTCCCACCCGGAGTGCGGGTGCTGACTGACGTCTCGGCCAACCGCGCCGAGGCACCGGCGGGCCAGTCGTGACCGGTGGTCACGCTGGTCCCGCCGGTGCCGGCGTGTGCCGAGCGCGGAGGGGTTTCACCCATCTGCTCGCTCGCTTCGAATTGAGGAGGTGGTGGTGTCGGTCAGGAGAGGTTCTTGACCGCGGCCTCGACCTTGGTGCGGACCGAGTCGGGCAGCGGGGCGTAGCCCAGCTCGGTCAGGTCGGCCTGACCCTCGCTGCTGGCGGCGTGGCCCAGCAGGCCCTTGACCAGCGGGAGCTTGTCGGCGGCGAGGCCCTTGCTGCAGACGATCTCGTAGGTCACCAGGACGAGCGGGTACGCCCCGGCCTCCTTGGTGTTGTAGTCGATCTTCATCTTGAGGTCGTCGCCCGTGCCCTCGACCGTGGCGCCGGCGATGGTCTTGCCGGCGTTCTCGGCGGTCAGCTCGGCGAACTCGCCCGCGCCGTTACCGATCTTGGCGGTCTTCAGGCCGGCGTTCTCGGCGAACGACCACTCCATGTAGCCGATGGCGCCGTCGGCGCCCTTGACGGAGCTGGCCACGCCGTCCGAGCCCTTGGAGCCCGTGCCGCCCGGGGCCTTCCACGCCTTGGCCTTGCCGAAGGTCCAGTCCGCCTCGGCGGTCTTGGAGAGGAAGTTGGTGAAGTTGTCGGTGGTGCCGGACTCGTCCGAGCGGTGCACCGTCTGGATGGTGGTCGACGGCAGCTTGGCGCTCGGGTTGTCGGCCTTGATCGCCGGGTCGTCCCACTTGGTGATCTTGCCGGCGAAGACCTTCGCCAGGGTGGCCGGCTTGAGCTGGAGGTTGTCCACGCCGCTGACGTTGTAGGCGACCGCGACCGGGCCGATCACCATCGGCAGGTGGATGGCCTTGCCGCCGGGGCCGCACTTGGCGTCGGCCTGCGGCTGCTCCTCCTCCTTGAGGGCGGAGTCCGAGCCGGCGAAGTCGGCGGTGCCGGCGATGAAGGCCTGGATGCCGGCGCCCGAGCCCGAGGGCTCGTAGTTGATGGTCGAGCCGGCGCACTTCTGCTGGTACGCCTTGATCCACTCGGCCATGGCGTTCTTCTGCGCGGAGGAGCCCTGCGCGTTCAGCGTGCCCTTCGCGCAGTCGGCCGCGCTGGCGGAGCCCGAGGCGGACGTGCCGGCCGGCTCGTTGTTGTCCGAGCCACAGGCACTGAGTCCGAGCACCGCAGTAAGAGCGAGGCAGGCGATGGTGCCGTGCCGCTGGAGCTTCACCTGAGGGGTTTCCCTTCACGTCTTTGGTCAGGTCGCCCGGAGGGGGCCCGGGTGCCGGCGCTGACCGGCTGACACGAAAGCTAGAAGCGCCAGGTAGACGGTTCGCCGGTCAGAAGTGAACGGAGGATGAACAAGCGCGGCCGGAGGGGTGACCGCCGCCTGAGGAGTGGTTGTCCGATAGGTGAACTGCCCGCCTGCTATCGCCATTTATCCGACTTGCCGGGACGGCCGTTATCGCGCCGACGCGTCGCCGTTATCGCGCGGTGACCGTCCCGGGCGCGCCCAGTCCGCCCCGGCGGCGGACCCACGGGTCGGCAGCGGCGAGCAGTGCGCAGGGGGCCGGGCCGCCCGCCGCCCGCGCCGGCTCAGCCCAGCTGGTAGTTGACGTGCCCGCACCAGCGGGCGAAGCCGAGCCGCTCGTAGAGCGCCACCGCGCCGGTGTTCGACTCGTCGACGTAGAGCATCACCCGGTCCAGGCCGCGCGCGTCGCGCAGGTGGGCCAGGCCGGCGATGGTCAGCGCCTTGCCGAGCCCGCCGCCGTGCGCGTCCGGGTCGACCCCGAGCACGTAGACCTCGCCGGTCCGGGCCGAGCCGGGACGCTCGTGCACCTTGGTCCAGTGGAAGCCGAGCAGCCGGCCGCTGGACTCCTCCTCGGCGAGCAGGAAGCCGGCCGGGTCGAACCACGGCTCGGCCAGCCGGGTCCGCAGGTCGGTCGCGGTCCACCGGCCCTGCTCGGGGTGTGCGGCGAAGGCGCGGGCGTTCAGCGCGAGCCAGGCCTCGTCGTCCGCGCCGGGACGGAAGGCGCGCAGCGCGACGCCGTCCGGCAACCGGGGCGCGGGCAGCGCGGCGGCCAGCGGGCGGCGCAGCTGCCAGAGCACCCGGGCGCGGGTGAAGCCCAGGTCCACCGCGAGCGCCGCGGCGGACGGGTGGTCCCCGTGCGCCCAGGCCCGCAACGGCCCGGACGCCGCCGCCAGCACGCCCCGGGCCAGCGCCCGGCCGGTGCCCCGCCGCCGGTACGCCGGGTGCACCGCCAGCTCCGTGCCGACACCCGCTGCCGGGTCGGAGGTGTCCAGATGGGCGTACCCGGTCAGGGTGCCGTCGGCGGCCCGGGCGGTCAGGTGCACGGCCGCCGCCTCCGGGTCGCGCAGCCGCAGCAGCGTGTGCTCGTCGAACGGGTCCGCGCCGTCGGCGTCGCCCGCGAGGCGGGCCAGCGCCAGGGCCTCGGCCACCTCGGCCGGGGCGAGTCGGTCGGCCCGGGCCACCCGGTCGGTCGTCGGTTCCGCGCTGCTCACCCCGTCACCGTAGTCCTCTCGCCGGCGGGGCTCAGGTGGCGCCGTCGACCGGCAGCGCCTCCAGGCGGAGCCGGCTGGTCAGGTCGGGCAGCATGCGGCGCAGCGCGTCGACCGTCCCCTGCCGGTCGCCGCCGGCGTCGTGCAGCAGCACCACCGAGCCGGGGCCGGCTTCCCGGGCGACCAGGGTGGCGATCTGGGCGGCGCCGGGCGCCTGCCAGTCCGACGGGTCGACGTTCCAGTGCAGCGGCGTCATCCCCAGCTCCTCGGCGACCGACACCACCGGGTACGTCCAGGCCCCGCCGGGCTGCCGGTACCAGGCGACGGGGGCGTCCGGCACGGCCTTGTGGATCGCCTCGTTGGTGCGCAGCAGATCGGCGCGGATGGTGGCCGGTGAGCGGCGCCCCAGCTGCACGTCGTGCTGCCAGGAGTGGTTGCACAGGGTGTGCCCGTCGGCCACGATCGCCTGGACCAGCTCCGGGTGGGCCTGCACGTTCTCGCCGACCACGCAGAAGGTGGCCCGGACTCCGAACTCGCGAAGGATCTCCAGCACCTGCGGGGTGTACTGCGGGTCCGGCCCGTCGTCGAAGGTGAGCGCCACCTCGGGCGAGCCGGTGGTGACCCGGCTGCCGAACAGGCCGTCGGCCGGGCTCTCGGCCGCCCGGTGGCCGTCGGGATACTGCCCCGCCTCGGCGCGATCCGGCGTGTCCTGCGAGAGGTCGGTCCCGCCCGACTGGTCGCCGTACTCGGTCTCGTGGACGCCGGCCGTCACGCCGCGGCCGGATCCCGGCCGGTCGGGGAGCAGGCTGCGGCCCAGCACGTACGCGGTGCCGAGCAGGGCGGCCAGGACGAGGACGACCACGCCGACCGCGCGGCCGGTGGTCCCGGCGCCCATCAGCGCCACCGCCGGTGTGGCCCGTGGACCGGACCCCTGCTCGCCCCCGTGGTCAGTGCACGCACCGTCGCCCCTCTCGCCGCCGATTCGCCCCTGAGGATAAGACCGACGAGACGGGCAAAAAGGGCGTATCGGAAACAGCGCACCGGACGGGTGGGAACCCGGACGATCGCTCTTCGGCCCAGGTCAGGGGCGCTGCGCGCGCAGGCGGCAGGAGGAGGGCGTGCCCCGCTCAGACCGGCAGCGGCGCGTGCTCCTTCTCGGGCAGCGACCGCGACGGCGGGACCACGAACTTGTAGCCCACCTGACGGACCGTGCCGATCATCGACTCGTACTCCGAGCCGAGCTTGGCCCGCAGCCGCCGGACGTGCACGTCCACCGTCCGGGTGCCGCCGAAGTAGTCGTATCCCCAGACCTCGCGCAGCAGCTGGTCGCGGGTGAAGACCCGGCCCGGGTGCTGGGCCAGGAACTTCAGCAGCTCGAACTCCTTGTAGGTGAGGTCGAGTGGCCGGCCCTTGAGCTTGGCCGCGTAGGTGTCCGGGTCGATGGTCAGCTCGCCGGCCCGGATCGAGCCGCCGGCACCGGCGGTGGCGTTGCTGAGCCGGCCGACCGCGAGCCGCAGCCGGGCCTCCACCTCGGCCGGACCGGCGCCGGCCAGGATGACGTCGTCCACGCCCCAGTCGGCGTTCAGCGCGATCAGCCCCGCCTCGGTCACCACCGCCACGAGTGGCACCCCGAGGCCGGTGGCGTGCAGCATCCGGCAGGTCGCCCGCGCCTCGCTCAGCTCGGAGCGCGCGTCCACCAGCACCGCGTCCGGGCTGGGCCCGGCGACCAGGGTGCGGACGTCGCGGGGGGCGGTGCGGACCGAGTGCGGCAGCAGGTCGAGTGCCGGCAGCACTGCGGATGGTTCACCTGCGCGCGCGGTCACCAGCAACAGGATCTCCACACGATCACCTCCGTCCGGCGGCGGCGACGCCGCGCGCGACCAGCGGCAGCCCCGGAGGGCGTGGCGCTGCGAACTAGCGTGGGTCCCGGCGTCGCTGACGGGCGGGTAACGGCTTGAGCGTAACCGATCGCCCAGGTGAGACCCGCTCGTCCTTTCCCCTTTGTCGGTTCTGCCCATGATCGAGCCGCAGGTTTTAACGTTGCTGAAACCGTGACCTCCGCCGGGGCCACCCGGTCTGGCACGATCGGGGCGTGTTTCCCTCCACCTCGCCCGAGACCGGCCGCGAACCGTGGGCCGACGACGCCCGCCCGGGGCCGGCCGGCTCTGCCCGTGGCGTACCGCCCGGCCCGCGCAGCGGCCCGGCCGACGACGGTGAGCAGCGGCGGGAGCGCGGTCCACGCCGGGCCCGCAAGGGCGGTGCGCCCCGCCGGCCGGACGACGAGGCGGCGGAGCCGGAGGCCGAGGTCGTCGAGCCGGTCGACGTACACAAGCCACTGTCGCTGACCGTCGCGGGCTTCGCCGCGCTGCTCGGGGTCGGTCTGGTCCTCGGCGCGCAGACCTCCGGGCCCGGGCACCGGCTGCCGTTCGCCTTCATCGTCTTCGGCGTGCAGCTGCTCTTCGTCCTCGCCTGGACGATGGCCATGCGCCCGCCCGCCCTGCTGCTGGTCGCGGTGGTCAGCGCCCTGGTCGCCGGCGCGGCGGACGTCGCGGCGGTGCAGTCCGACATCGCCGCCCTGGCACCGCTCGGATACGTCGCGGCGGGCGGGTTCGTCCTCGGGGTGCTCGGTCAGCTCGTCCGCCGGGTGGACCGGATCCGGGTCACCGACTCGCTCGGCACCACTTTGCTCATCGTGGTCGGGGTCGTCGCCTTCGCCACCCTGATCACGCTCAGCCGGATCCCGGCCGGCACCCAGGCGATCACCGTCTGCCTGGCCGCCACCGGCGTCGCGCTCACCGTCGCCCGGCTCACCGACGCGGTGCTGCCCTGGCCCCGGCTGGCCCCGCAGGTGCCGCGGGGTGCGGCCGGTGTGGTCGCCGGCGCGATGATCGGCACCCTGACCAGCGCGGTGCTCGGCAGCTACCTGGTCGGCTTCACCCCGACCAGCGCGGCGCTGATCGGCCTGGTCACCGCCGCCACGGCGGTCCTGGCCGACCTCGCCGTCGGGTACGCCGAGGCGGGCCGGCTGATGGCCGGCGAGCCGCCGACGCTATGGATCGCCCGGCACATGCAGGGTCCGCTCGGCGGCTTCGCGCTGGCCGCACCGGCCGCGTACGCCATGTGCGTGCTCTTCCTCTGACCTACGGTTGAGCGCTCCACCCCTCGGGTACCAACGGTGCGCCGCGTGGTGGCGCCGGAAGGACGGCGTCGCGGAATCGCGACGGCGACGGACAAGGAGGCGGCGTGGCAGAGGCGGACCAGGCGTACGAGGAGCGGCCCCGGCGGCGGGGGCGCAAGGTGCTGGTCACGCTGGTCGTCCTGCTGTTGCTGTTGGGCGGGCTGCTGGTGGTGGCCGACCGGGTGGCGGCCGGGGTGGCCGAGCGGGCCATCGCCGACCAGGTGAAGCAGGAGGTCGCCAAGCAGGACGCGCAGTCCGCCCCGCCGAAGGTCGACGTCGGCGGCTTCCCGTTCCTGACCCAGGTGCTCGACGGCCGCTACGAGCGGATCTCCATCGTGCTGACCGACGTGCAGGGCTCGGTGGAGGGCAACGCGGTGCGGGTGCCCCGGCTGGACGTGGATGCCCGTGACGTGCGGGCCTCGCTGGACACCCTCCGCTCGGGCAGCGGCGACGTGACCGCCGACAAGGTGGACGGCGTCGGCACGGTGACCTACGACAGCCTGGCCGCCCTGCTGGACCGTCCCGGGCTCAAGCTCGGCGAGCAGAACGGCAAGCTCGCCGTCACCGCCCCGGTGGACATCCTCGGTCAGAAGCTCACCGTCAGCGGCACCGCCGACGTGACCGTCGCCGAGGGCAACAAGGTGGCGCTGCGCTTCAACGACCTGACCGCCGAGGGGCTGCCGGCGGTGCCGCTGGCCCGGACGCTGCTGAGCAACTACGCCAAGAGCATCTCGATCGACGTACCCCTGCCCGAGCTGCCCTTCCAGCTCAACGTCCGCAAGGTCGAGCCCCGGCCCGAGGGTCTGATGGTGACCGCGGACGCGGCGAACGTACCGATCAACTCGGCCCGCTGACCGGGCGACGGCACGACGGCCCGGCCTTGCGGCCGGGCCGTCGCCGTGTCCCGCGTCGTGTCCCGCATGCTGGTCGGACCGGTGGCGCTCTGCGGGACGGCTGCTAGGCTCCCTGCTCATGGGGACGCACCTCACCAAACGGCGCGCGGTCGACCTGTGCCGCGTGGCCACCTGCCTGTGTCGCTCCGTCATCTGACGGCGGGGCTGTCTCCGGCCGCCTAGCGGCCAACCGGCTTCCAGGGTCTGCGTACCCTCCGGTTTCTTCCCACCGCACGCCCGGCAGCGGCGCCGTCGCACGAACCCGTGATCCGTTCCTCTATGGGTCCCGCGCGTGGTGCGACAATCACCGATTTCGATCCCGCGCTGGCTCACCATCCATCCTCACCAGGGAGTGATCTGATGAGTCGCGACACCGCACTCGTCTCGGCCGAGTGGGCCGAGAAGAACATCGACGCCCCGGGCGTCGTCTTCGTCGAGGTCGACGAGGACACCTCGGCGTACGACACCGGCCACATCGCCGGTGCGATCAAGCTGGACTGGAAGACGGACCTGCAGGACCAGGTCCGCCGGGACTTCGTCAACAAGGCCCAGTTCGAGGCGCTGCTCTCCGAGCGGGGCATCGCCAACGACGACACCGTGATCCTCTACGGCGGCAACAACAACTGGTTCGCCGCGTACGCGTACTGGTACTTCAAGCTCTACGGCCACCGCGACGTCAAGCTGCTCGACGGTGGGCGCAAGAAGTGGGAGCTGGACGCCCGCCCGCTGGTCGCGGACCCGGTGACCCGCCCGAAGACCGAGTACGTCGCGCAGGAGCCGGACGCCTCGATCCGTGCCTTCCGCGACGAGGTGGTCGACGCCATCGGCACCAAGAACCTGGTCGACGTGCGCAGCCCCGACGAGTACGCCGGTCGGCTGCTCGCCCCCGCCCACCTGCCGCAGGAGCAGGCGCAGCGGGCCGGGCACGTGCCCACCGCGATCAGCGTGCCGTGGTCGAAGGCGGCCAACGAGGACGGCACCTTCAAGTCCGACGACGAGCTGCGCAGGATCTACGCCGACGCCGGGCTGGACGACGGCAAGGAGACCATCGCCTACTGCCGGATCGGCGAGCGCTCCTCGCACACCTGGTTCGTCCTCCAGGAGCTGCTCGGTCACCGCAACGTGAAGAACTACGACGGATCCTGGACCGAGTACGGCTCGCTGGTCGGCGTGCCGGTGGCGCTCGGCGACGAGCCCGGGGAGGCCTGAGATGACTGCTCCCACCGCCGCGGGTTGCGCCGCTCCGGACCAGGCCGCGCCGCTGCCGGCCGGCCTGGACCTGGAGAAGGAAACCGTCATCACCGGTCTGGTCCGCTCCGACGCGGGCGAGGTCGTGCCGGGCGCGTACGTCCGGCTGCTCGACTCCACCGGTGAGTTCACCGCCGAGGTCGTCACCTCCCCGGCCGGGCAGTTCCGCTTCTTCGCCGCGCCGGGCAGCTGGACGCTGCGGGCGCTGTCCCGGCACGGCAACGGCGATACCGCCGTGACCGCCGGACGGGGCATCAACGAGGTGTCCGTCACGGTCGCCTGACCCACGCTCTGATCGGCCCCGCCCGTCTGCTCGCCCGGGCTTCGGGTGGGATCCGCAGGTCGGGGAGGGGGCGGCCGGTCCGGCGGCGGGCGCGTGACACGATGAGCGGGTGAGCGGTGCTGTCCAGGCGGGGTGGGCCCCGCCGACTGGTCCCGGGGAGCCGGTGCCCACCCGCGGGTGGCCGCGCTGGCTGCTGGCGGTGACCGTGCTCTGGGCGGTGCTGCTGGGCGCGCTGACCTGGTGGTCCGTGCGGCACGACCCGCCGACCGTGCGCGAGCAGCGCAGCCTCGCCGAGGCCGCCCCGGTGGTCGACCGGGCGGTCGGCCGGCTGGTCGCCGCCACCGGCGACGGGGCCTGGGCGCTGGCCGCGCCGCGACTCGACCGGGGCTGCCGGATCACCCCGATGGACGACGGCGCGACGCTGGCCCGGGACCTGGACGTGGTGGTGGCCGAGGGCGGGGAACGGGCGCTGCTGGAGGCGGTCGCCGACCGGCTCCCGGCGGACTGGCGGGCCGGGGTGCACCTCGGCTCCGACGGCCCCCGGCTGCGGGCCGACGCCGGTGAGTTCGTCGCGGTGCAGGGCCGGGTGGTCAGCCCGGGCCGGGTCCGGCTCACCGCGGACAGCGGCTGCCGGCCGGACGACGTGGAGTACGCCACGCTCCTTCCGGGCCATCCCGACGAGCCGGCCCTCGACGACGCGCTGCGCGCGCTGGGCCGTCCGGCCGGCACGCCGGAGCGGGTCGTGGCGCGCTGCCCGGGCGGTGCGGTCGCCCGGACGGTGTGGGCGACCGCCGGCCCCGCGCCGGCGTCGCTGGCCGGGCTGAAGCCGCTGGCCGCCGGCAGCGCGGTGGTCGACACCCCCGAGGTGTACGCCTACCGGCGCGGCGCGGTCGTCGTCCTCGCCGACGCGACCGGTGAGCAGGTGCGGGTCTCCGCCTCCACCGGCTGCTGATTCCCGCGCGCCACGACGGGTACGGCCTGCCTGCGGGTCAGCCGCTCTGCTGGTGGTCCTGCTCGGTGCGGCTGCGGCCGAGGGCGTCCACCTTCCCCCACCGGCCGGGGATGTCGAGCAGCTCCATCCGGCCCAGGCCCTCCGGCACCGCCGGGTCGATGATCAGGTGCTCGCCCTGCGGCTCCAGCCCGAGCATCACCCGCAGCAGCAGCAGGGGAGTGCCCGCCGACCAGGCCTGCGGGCTGCACGCCGTCGGGTATTCCACCGGGTACTCGGTGAGGCTGCGCTCGTAGCCGGCGAAGGCCTCCGGCAGCCGGCCGTTGAAGTACCGGGAGGCGCTGAGCATGCCCTCGCAGATCCGCCCGGCCTCCTCCCGGAAGCCGTACCGGGCGAGGCCCCAGGCGATGAAGGCGTTGTCGAACGGCCAGACCGTGCCCACGTGGTAGCCGACCGGGTTGTAGCGACCCTGGTCGGTGGCGAGGGTGCGCACGCCCCAGCCGGAGAAGAGCCGGGGGCCGAGCAGGTGGCGGGCGATCCGCTCGGCCCGGGACTCCTCGACGATGCCGCTCCACAGCAGGTGCCCCATGTTGGAGGTCAGGGCGTCGACGTGCCGGCCCTCCGGGTCGAGGGCGAGCGCGAAGTACTCGCCCTCCGCGATCCAGAAGTCCCGGTTGAAGCGCTCCTTGAGGGCGGCGGCATCGCGTTCCAGCTTGTCGGCGTAGGCGGGGTCGTTCCAGAACTCCCGGGCCATCCGCGCGCCGCGCAGCCTCGCGTCGTACGCGTACCCCTGCAGTTCGCAGGTGGCCCGGGGGAAGCCCGGCAGCCGGCCGTCGGTGTAGGAGATGGAGTCCCACGAGTCCTTCCAGCACTGGTTCGCCAGCCCGGTGTCCGGGTTGCGGGTGCGATACCAGATGTAGCCGGTGCCGAGCAGATCGCCGTAGGTGTCGATCCAGGCCAGCGCCGCCCGGGCCGGGAACTCCAGCTTGCGCACCAGGTCGCCGTCGCCGGTCCACCGCTCGTACTCGTCGAGCAGGATCACGAAGAGCGGGGTGGAGTCGGCGGAGCCGTAGTAGGGCGAGTGGGGCTGTTCCTCGAAGCCGGCGGTCTCCCCGTAGCGCAGCTCGTGCAGGATCTTGCCCGGCTCCTCGTCGCGGAAGTCGTCCAGGCGGTGACCCTGCAGACCGGCCAGCATCATGATGGTCGGCGGGATCAGCTCGGGCAGGAACGGCAGCACCTGGAACGAGGTGAGGATGCTGTCCCGGCCGAACAGGGTCATGAACCAGGGCAGGCCGGCCGCCACCAGGCGTACGCCCAGGGTGATCGATTCGTAGCGCAGCGAGGCAAGGTCGTTGATGCTCTGCCGGTACGCGGCGGCCAGCGGCGCGTAGTCGCAGCCCAGTTTCGGCGCCTTGCGGACCAGTTCCTCCTGCTCGGCCCGGATCGCGGCGGGGCTGCGGCTGCCGACCAGCGGGGTGCTCGCCCGGAAGTCCTGGCCCCGGGCGCCGTAGATCACCGCTCCCACGTGCAGCCGGGTGCTCCACTCCGCGTGCGGGCCGACGAGGAGGGCCCAGGTCATCCCGCCCTGGTCGACCTCTGCCGGTGCGCTGCTGGTGATCACGGCTTCGCGGTGGAACGCCTCCCGCCGGTAGGTCAGCCGCAGTTCGTTCTCACCGACGAGGGCGCTGATTTGGCCCGCCTTGCGCCGCTTGTGCTTGATCTCGAAGAGGTCGGCGAAGTCGGAACCCATCTCCAGCCGGAGGTTGAACCGCATCTCCTTGCCGGAGTGGTTGAGCACGGTGAGCTTCTCGCCGAGGCCGTCGTGGATGGACCGGTCCCGGATCACCGACACCTTGGCGTCCAGGTAGTGGGTCGGCTCGCCAGGGACGAGGAAGTACCGGGTCCGGTAGGAGCGCGAGTCGTCGATCGACAGGGCGTGCAGCCGCTCGCCGTCGAGGGTGAGCAGCCAGGTGGAGAGGAAGCGGGTGTCGAACGAGAAGACCCCGGTGGGGAAGTCGAACGAGGGCTCGATGTCGCCACGGCGGTCGGATACGACGAAGGTGTTGCCGTCGAGGATGCTGACCAGTTGCTTCATTCCGACCGTCCGAGCTGCTCCCGGGCGATCTCCCGGGGATCCCGGGCGCCGGGCGGGTCGGGGAAGAACCGGCGGAAGACGAGGAACAGCTCGACGGCGCCGCTGAACGTGGTCTCGTTGCGCAGCACCGCGGAGATGCCCTGCGCCCGGCCGGTGACCAGGCGCTCGAAGAGGTCGGCACTGCTGTTCCAGATCGCGTCCGCGGGACCGCGGGCCCGGTTGACGATGATCTCCCCGGGACCCAGCTGGACCAGCCAGTGATCGGTCCGGTTGTCGGTGGTGAGGTCGATCTGGATCGTCCCGCTGATCGGGGTGCGCAACACCGCCGGGGCGCGCGCCGGCAGCGATGCGAAGAACTCCTCCGTCGCCTCGGTCACATCCGAATGGTAGGCAGCAGAGCGGCAAGTCGGGACAGTATCGGAACTCCGCGCAGATCGGACATGGCGCTCGGGGTGGCTCGGGGTGGTCAGTAGACCAGCGCCTGGGCCCCCTCGGCCATCGCCTCCTCGACGAAGACGGCCGCCCCCGCGATGCGTACCCCGGGCAGCACGTCCCCCGGGCCGATGTCCCGCCGGGCGGCGCACTGGGTGCAGGCGGTCACCCGGCCGGTGGTGAGGATGACGTGCAGCAGCTCCCCCAGAGGCGCCGAGTGCGGCAGCTCGAACTGCTCCGCCCGGCCGGGAACGGCGAACCAGGTCGACTCACCGGTCAGCCAGAGCGACACCTCCACCCCGGCTGCGGCGGCGGTGGCGGCGACCGTGAAGGCCTGGGCGCACCGTTCCGGCGCGTCCGCCCCGGCGGTGGCCTTGACGACGAGAGTGCGGGCCATGACGCCCAGCATAGGATGACCATGATGGTTACCGAGATCGGGTTCGTCAGCCTGCTGGTCGCGGGCCTGGGCGCGCTCGCCGGTGGCCTGGTCTACCTTGCCGTACGCATGTCGAGAGGACGTTGGTGAGCGCGAACCCGTCGGACGAGAACCCGCTGCAACCGCCGTGGCTGAACGCCCCGCCGGTCGACGAGTACCCGTACGAGGAGAGCCACGACCTGCGGGTCGGTCCGAAGCTGCACCCGACGCTGGACGGCCTGCTGCCGTACGTCGGGGTGTGGCGCGGCCGGGGCCGGGGCGGCTTCCCCACCATCGAGGACTTCGACTTCGCCCAGGAGATCCGGATCAGCCACGACGGCCGGCCGTTCCTGTTCTACGAGTCGCGGGCGTGGATCCTCGACGACCAGAGCCGGCCGGTCCGGCCCGCCGGGCGTGAGGTCGGCTGGTGGCGTCCGGTGCTCAGCGGCGATCGGGCCACCGACGAGCTGGAGGCGCTGATGATGAGCCCCACCGGGATCATGGAGCTCTACATCGGCAAGCGCACCGGCACGCAGATCGAGTTCGCCACCGACGCGGTCGTGCGGACCTCCACCGCCAAGGAGGTCACCGCCGGTGCCCGCCTCTTCGGCATCGTCGAGGGCGCGCTGCTCTACGCGCAGGAGATGGCCGGCATGGGCCATGCCCTGTCGCCGCACCTCTCCGCCCGCCTCATCCGCGTGGCCGGCTGACCCCGGCCGCCTGGCCGCCGTGCCCCTCCCGCCGCTCAGGGCAGGGGAAAGCCCAGCAGGGCGTGCAGGGTGGGGCTGTGCGGGGACGCGGGAAGCTCCGCGCCGTCCAGGGTGCGCAGCGGGGCGAGGCCGCGGACGGACGAGGTGAACCAGACGCCGTCCGCCGCCCGCAACCCGTCCGGGGTGACCATGCGCTCGGCGGCCGCGAGGCCCACCTCCCCGGCGTGGGCCAGCAGCCAGGCGACCGTGGTGCCGGGGAGGATGCCGGTGGCCGCGGCCGGCACCGCGCAGAGCGTGCCGCCGTCGAGCCAGACCACGTTCGCGCTCGGGCCCTCCAGCACGTACCCGTCGCTGGAGACCCAGAGCACGTCGTCCACCCCGTTGCGGGCGGCCCAGCGCCGCGCGGCGGTGCTCGCCCCGTACGACGTGGACTTGATGCCGGTGGGCAGCCAGTCGAGTTCGGCCCGGGCCGCCGCGGGCACCCCGAGGGAGAGGGTGGCGACGGTGACGCCGTCGCGGCGGGCCCGGCGGGACGCCATCGCGACCTCGCCCAGGGTCGCGTAGATCGTCGGCAGTCCGCCGCCCTCCGGGCCCCGGGTGCAGACCAGCCGCAACGCGCCCTCGACCTCCGCCGGCCACCCGGCGGCGACGCTCTCCAGCAGCTGGACCAGGACCTCGTCCGGGGGTAGCGGCAGCTCCACCGCAGCGGCGCCGGTCCGCAGCCGGGCCAGGTGCGCGTCGCGCAGCCACGGCCGCCCGCCGCGCAGGTGCATGGTCTCGAACAGGCCGTCTCCGCGCAGCACGCCGAGGTCGTCGCCGCGCAGCACCAGCTCCCCGACGGGTACGACGCCCCGGCCCAGCACGGCGACCCTGGTTTCCTCCATGGCCGTCGAGCCTAGCCAGTGGCCGGGGCGCCGGGTGGCGCTCGCCTCGGCGAGGTCAGCCCCGCGCGGCGGCCAGTTCGGCGTTGGCCCGCTCGGTGACCAGGGTCAGCACGCGGGCGGCGACGGCCAGGTCGTCGGCGGGAATGTCCGCGTACACCCGGCCGGCGATGCCGGCGCTGATCTCGGCGATCCGGCGCTGCCGGGCCCGGCCCGCGTCGGTCAGCTCCACCCGCGGTTCGTCCGCCGGGAGCACCCGCACCAGGCCGGCCTCGACCGACTCGGCGATCGTCGCCAGCACCGCCGCCGCGTCGATCTTCACGGTGCTGGTCATCCGGTCGACCAGCCGGGAGCGGTCGATCGCGCCGCCGGCGTTGGCGACGGCGTTGAGGGCGAGTGCCTGCGCAAAGGACGTGCCGAGCGGGGTCAGCTCGCGTTCGAGGACCGCCCGGGTGGCGTAGTGGGCCAGGCCGACGACCTGGCCGTTGAGGGTGGGTGTGGTCGACATGCTTCGCTCCTTCGTTCGCTGCCACGCTTCCGACACTCGGATCATATTGAGACTCAGTGTCAAATGACAACAGGTTTCTAAGGGTGCCAGGTCTCCCTGCGGTCCGGAGGCGACTAGATTGCCGCCCATGACCGCCGACTCGCCGACGTCCGACCGCGCCCTGCCACTGCGGGAGCGGAAGAAGCTGCGCACCCGGCGGGCGCTCGCCGACGCGGCGCTGCGGCTCTTCACCGAGCGGGGCTTCGAGGCCACCACGGTGGAGGAACTGGTCGACGCGGTGGAGGTCTCCCGGAGCAGCTTCTTCCGGATCTTCCCGGCGAAGGAGGCCGCCGCCATCGAGGCGGAGGCGGAACTCTGGTCGGCCTTCCTGGCCGCACTGGACCGGCGCGCCCTGTCCGGCCTCGTGCTCACCGAGCTGAGCGACCTGCTGGGCGAGGTCGTCGCCGGGCTCGGGGCCGACTGGGCGGACCGTTACGTCGCCACCCGGCGGCTGGTGCTGACCTCGCCTGCCCTGCTGGCCTACGCCGCCCGGCACCGCGCCGAGGTCGAGCAGCGGCTCACCGATCGGCTGGCCGGCCGGCTCGGCCTGCCTCCCGGGGACCTCCGGCCCCAGGTCCTCGCCGAGGTCACCACCACCGCCTGGCGCCTGGCCGCCCGGGCCTGGGTGCACGGCGGCGGTCAGGGCGGGCTGCCGGCCCTCGTCGAGCGGGTCGCACGCGCCTTCGAGGCCATCCCGGCGAGCCTGGAGCTTTCCGCTCCGGAACGGCCCGCCGACGCCGAACTATGATCGGACGGTGTCCGAATCCTCCCTCGCGGAAATGCTCCGCTCCCGTGGGCTGCGGCTGACGGCGCAGCGGCAGCTCGTGCTCCAGGCCGTCCTGGATCTGGGGCACGCCACGCCGGAGCAGGTGCACACGGCGGTCCGGGAGGTCGCCGCCGGCGTCAACATCACCACCATCTACCGGACCCTGGAGCTGCTGGAGCGGCTCGGTCTGGTGACCCACACCCATCTGTCGCACGGGTCGCCGACCTACCACGCGGCGGGTGAGCACCAGCACGTCCACCTGGTCTGCCGCGAGTGCGGGGCGATCGACGAGATCGATCCCGAGCTGCTCCGCCCCCTCGCCGACCAGCTCGTGGCCGAGCGCGGGTTCCGGGTCGACATCGGGCACGTGGCGCTCTTCGGCGTCTGCGGCCACTGCGAGGACGGGGAACCGAAATGATCGACATCGCGGGAGCGGTGGCCGTCGAGGCGATCGACGAGGCCAGCCGCGACCAGCCGGAGCCGGCCCACCGCGCCGCCGGGGTCCGGGGCGTCGCCGCCCACTACGGCGACCCGATGCGCGAGCAGCGCACCCTGGCCACCGGCGTCGGCCTGGTGGACCGGTCGCACCGCGGTGTGGTGGCGGTACCCGGCGCGGAGCGCATCAGCTGGCTGCACACGCTGACCAGCCAGCACCTGGCCGCGCTGAAGCCGTGGCAGGGCACCGAGCTGCTGGTGCTCAGCCCGCACGGGCACGTCGAGCAGCACGCGATGGTCACCGAGGACGGCGAGACGACCTGGCTCGACACCGAGCCGGGCGCCACCGAGGCGCTGCTGTCTTACCTGGAGAAGATGCGGTTCTTCAGCCGGGTCGAGCCGCGCGACGCCACCGCGGACCACGCGCTGCTCTCGCTGGTCGGCCCGGAGGCCGTCGCCGCCGTGGCGGCGCTCGGCGTGACCGGGCTGGCCGACCCCGACGTGGTCGCCGTGCCGGGTCCGAAGTTCCGCTCCGGCGAGGTGCCGTCCCGGCCCACCGCCGTGTACGACGTGCGACCGCTGCCCGCCGGCGGGTGGGCCCGCCGGGGCCCGCTCGGCGTGGACCTGCTGGTGCCCCGGCCCGCTATGGACCAGGTCGTCGCCGAACTGCGCGGCAACGGGGTGCCGGTGGCCGGGCTGTGGGCGTACGAGGCGGTGCGGGCGGCCGCCCGGCTGCCCCGGGTCGGGGTGGACACCGACCACCGGACCATCCCCGCCGAGGTGGGCCTGATCGCCCCCGCGGTGCACCTGGAGAAGGGTTGCTACCGGGGGCAGGAGACGGTGGCCCGGGTGCACAACATGGGCAAGCCGCCGCGTCGGCTCGTCCTGCTGCACCTGGACGGGGTGACCACCGACCAGCCGCCGGCCGCCGGTACGCCGGTGACCCTGGACGGCCGGGCGGTCGGCTTCGTCGGCACCGCCGTGCACCACTACGAGCTGGGGCAGGTCGCCCTCGCGGTGGTCAAGCGCAACGTCTCCGACGACGCCCGGCTGCTGGTGGGGGAGACCGCCGCGGCGATCGACCGGGAGTAAGGCTGCCGGGGCCGCGCCCGTACCGCAGGAATTCTTCCTTCGGTCCGAGTTCGGCCCCGCTGTTCTTCCGCCGATCCGCGCTCCGGCCGTCGACCGGAGGCGGGCCGGGCGGTTAGGATCCCGGCATGAGCACAGGGACGTTGATCACGGTTGCCCCCACCGGTGCGGAGTCGGCCAAGGCGGAGGTGCCGGCGCTGCCGGTGACCCTCGACGAGCTGCTGCTGACCGCCAAGGAGTGCGAGGCGCTCGGCGCCGCCGTGATCCACGTCCACATCCGCGACGACGAGGCGCAGCCGACCCTGGACCAGGGCCGGCTGCGGGAGACCGTGACGGCGCTGCGGGAGAGCACCGACCTGATCGTGCAGCTCTCCTCCGGCGGCGCGGTGACCGACCCGGAGTCGGCCCGGCTCGCCGTGCTCGACGCCGGTCCGGACATGGCCTCCTGCACCATGGGCACGCTGAACTTCGGCGACGACGTCTTCCTCAACCGCTGGGAGTTCATCGTCGACCTGCACACCCGGATGCAGGAGCGCGGCATCGTCCCCGAGTACGAGATCTTCGACCTCGGCCACCTCACCGCCCTGCAGCGGCTGCTCGGCAAGTACGGGCTGCCGCACGGCGGCCACGTGCACGTCGACTTCGTGATGGGCGTGCCGGGCGGCATGCCGGGCACCACCCAGGCGCTGGTCGCCGCCCACCAGGCGCTGCGTGACCTGCCGGAGGGCACCACCTTCTCGGCCACCGGCATCGGGCGCAGCACGATCCCGGTGCTGCTGGCCTCGCTCTCGGCGGGCGGGCACCTGCGGGTCGGCATGGAGGACACCGTCACGTACGCCAAGGGCCAGCCGGTGGAGTCCAACATGCAGCTGGTCGCCCGGGCGGTCGGCTTCGCCCAGCTCGCGCAGCGCCCGCCGCTGACCACCGCCGAGGCCCGTACGCTGCTCGGCCTGTAAGGCCGGCTCCGCCGGGCACCCCTGTACGGGCACCGCCGACGCCCCTGGTCACCCGCCTGCCGGGCCGACCGGAGGCGTCGGTACCGTCCACTTCGTGGGAAAGACGTACGAGGGCGGCGTGCCGCTCGCCGAGGTGGTCCGGTCCGAGTTCGTGGAGGGCGTCCACCGCGGGTCGGTGGTGGTGCTCGACGCCGATGGCGCGCCGGTGGCCGGGGCGGGGGACGTCACCTCGCCGGTCTTCCCGCGTTCGGCGAACAAGCCGATGCAGGCCGTCGGCATGCTCCGCGCCGGCCTGCCGCTGACCGACCCGGCCGACGTGGCACTGGTCTCGGCCAGCCACGCCGGTGAGGAGTTCCACCTGCTGCGGGTCGAGGCGCTGCTGGCCCGGGCCGGGCTGGACGGTTCCGCCCTGCACTGCCCGCCCGACCTGCCCGTCGGCGACGCCGCCCGGGAGGCGGTGCTCCGCGCCGGGGGCGGGCCGACCCGAGTGCAGATGAACTGCTCCGGCAAGCACAGCGGAATGCTGCTGACCTGCGCGGCGGCCGGCTGGCCGCTGGACGGCTACTGGCGGCCGGAGCACCCGTTGCAGCAGCGGCTCACCGCCACCATCGAGGAGTTCACCGGCGAGCAGGCGGCGGCCGTGGGGGTGGACGGCTGCGGCGCGCCGGTGCTCGCCGTCTCGCTGACCGGGCTGGCCCGGGCGTACCTGCGGCTGGTCTCCGCCGAGCCGGGGTCGGTGGAGCGGACCGTGTCCGACGCGATGCGGACGTACCCGGAGCTGGTCGGCGGGACCGTCGCCGAGGACACCCGGCTGATGCGGGGCGTACCCGGGGCGTTGGCCAAGGTGGGCGCGGAGGGCGTCATCGCCGCTGCCGTGCCCGGGGTGGGCGCGGTCGCCCTGAAGATCGACGACGGCGCGGCGCGGGCCCGGATGCCCGTGCTGGTCTCCGCGCTGCGCCGGCTCGGCGTCGCGGCCCCGGTGCTGACCGAGTACGCCGAGCTGCCGCTCTTCGGCGGCGGCCTGCCGGTCGGCGCGGTCCGCGCGGCCTGGTGAAGCCGGCCGGCGTCGCGCCGGCGTGAGGGCCTGCGCCGGGCCGCCCGGCGCGTCGAGGCGCTCGGCCGCGGCGAGTCCGGGTGGCGGCGCTACGGAGGGTGGCGCCCGTCGGGCGGGAAGGCTGCCTGAGTGTCATGCCTCTCAGGCATTTTTCATGCCGGAGAGGCATGACGCTCATCAACGACCGGTCCTCCCGGGCGCGACACGCCGAAAGCCGGACGAGCCGGGCGCACGCTCAGCGCAGGAAGTCGCGCAGGGCGGCGTCGACCGCCGCCGGGCGCTCGAGCGGCAGCAGGTGGCCGGCGTCCGGCACGTCCGGCAGGCGGACCGCGCCGGGCACCTCGGCGGCGATCCGGTCGGCGAGGCGGGAGATGTCCGGCACGTCGGCGGCGCCGGCGGTGACCAGCAGCGGCAGCCGCAGTTCGGCCAGGCGCTCGATCGCCGGCGGGTCGAGCTCCTCGACCTCCACCGCGCTGAGCGCCTGCTCGGCGGCGAGCGCCCGCTGGTCCATCTCCTCGGCGAAGGCGACCAGGCCCGGGTCGACGTCCTCCGGGCGGCGCCCGGGGCCGACCACCCAGAACCGCACCTCGCCGGCCGCACTGGCCGCAAGGTCCTCGGGGTCCACCTCGCCCACCAGCTCGTCCCAGAGCTGCTCGGCCTCCTCCGACCACTGGTTGCCGGAGACGGCCGAGCCGAAGAGCGCGAGCGCCGAGACCCGGTGCGGGTGCGCCAGCGCGGTGTCGATCGCCACCGAACCGCCGAAGGAGCAGCCGACCAGGGCGGCCTGGTCGAGGCCCAGCGCGTCCAGCACCGCGACCACGTCGTCGTGGTGGGCGAAGGAGGCCGCCGGCAGCTCGGATTCGCCGTAGCCGCGCAGGTCCAGCGCGATCACCCGGTGCCGTTCGGCGAGAGCGGGCACCAGGTGCCGCCACATCCGCCGGTCCGCGATGCCGGCGTGCAGCAGGAGCACGGGACTGCCGCTGCCCAGTTCGTCGTAACCGAGCCGGGCACCGTTGATGTCGATCATCGTCACGGGTGCAAGCTACGCAGCGGACACCGGGGTCGCAACCACCCGTTGTTACCTTGCTAACTCTGGCTAGCGATCTGCTTGCTGTAGTTAGCAGCCCGGACTAGCGTTGGGCCCATGGCCGCACCCAAGGATCTACCCGACGTCGGCGGATTCATCCGTGACCTGCGTCGGAACGCCAAGATCTCGCTGCGCCAGCTCGCCGAGCAGGCCGGGGTGAGCAACCCGTACCTCAGTCAGATCGAGCGCGGGCTGCGCAAGCCGAGCGCCGAGGTGCTCCAGCAGCTCGCCAGCGCGCTGCGGGTCTCCACCCCGGCGATGTACCTGCGCGCCGGGCTGCTCGACGACAAGGAGGGTCAGGGGGTCCTCGCCGCGATCGCCGTCGACCCCGACCTGACGATGGCGCAGAAGCAGTCGCTGAGCCAGATCTACGAGACCTTCCGCCGGGAGAACGTCCGGCTCGCCGAGGCGACCGCCGCGGCCGGCCCGGACGCCCCCACCGCGGCGGAACCCACCGTGCCGGCCGCACCGACCGAGGCGGCCGCCACCGCCACGCCGGCCGCGACCGGCCCCACCACCGCTGACGGCACCCCGACCGAGGCCGTCCTCGAATCGGTCGCCGTCACCGAGGCGGGCTCCGCGCCCGCCCCCGTCACCCCCGACAGCAAGGCCGCGGGAGCGGCCGAGGAGGAGAAGTCATGACCCAGCCGAAGACCAACCGCATCCCGGCCCCGCTCTACGCCGCCGCCGGCGCCGGTGAGCTGGCGTACCAGCAGCTCCGCAAGCTCCCGACCGTGGTGAGCGAGCTGGGCACCAAGGTCGTCAACGACGGCACCAGGGCCGTCACCGAGATCGGCGGCAAGGCCGTCGTCACCGGGTTCGAGCTGCGCCAGAAGGCCACCGAGACCCTCAAGACCGCCAACCTGACCGCGACCGGCCTGCGCGAAAAGGCCGTCCCGGCCGACCTCGACCTGGACAAGCTGCGCGAGGCCGCCACCCGCAACGCCGCCGCCCTGCTGGTCGGCGCGCAGGCCGCCCAGGAGCGCGCGCTGGCCGCGTACGGCGCGCTGATCGCCCGGGGCGAGCGCGTGGTCGGCGCCGGCGTGCTGGAGGCCGCCGACACCGTCAACGCCGACATCGAGGCGACCGACGCCACCCTCCCGGCCGAGGTGAAGGCCGAGGTCACCACGGCCGAGACCCCGACCCCGGCCGACGTCGCCGAGATCGTCGAGGCCAAGCCGGCCGCCGCGAAGACCACCCGGCCGCGGGCCGCCCGCGCCGCCAAGCCGGCCGACACCCCGTCGGCGAAGCTGCCGAAGGCCACCAAGCGGACCCGCCCGGCCGCCCAGTAACCGCCGCGAACCGGTACGACCCCGGAAGCGTCCTGTGGGACGTTTCCGGGGTCGTCGGCATATGCTGGCCGGCATGGCCATCGCCGCGCCGATCTTCGTCTTCGACGTCGTCTTCGTGATCGACCGGATCCTGCTCGTCTTCGCGCTGATCGTGCAGGGCGTCGCCCTGGTGCACGCGATCACCCAGCGCGCCGACGCGTTCCCGGCGATCGGCACCCTGCCCAAGGGCGGCTGGATCGCCATCCTGGCGGTCTGTCTGGTGCTCACCCTGCTCGGCTTCGGCGCGCTCAGCATCTTCGGGCTGATCGGCATCGCGGCGGGCCTGATCTACCTGCTCGACGTCCGGGTCGGGCTGCGCGACCTGCACGACGGCAAAGGGTTCTGGTGAGGGGTTTCCGCTGGCCCCCGCCGCCCGACGGCGGACCCCGCACCTGGGGGCCCGGCCCGGGCGCGCCGCGTACCGGGCGCCCGGCCCTGCCCGAGCCGGAGACCGAGCTGGTCACCACGCCGCACGACGTACGGCTGGAACGGCTGGTCACGGGTGCCGGTGACCCGACCACGGTCTTCGCGCACGGGCTCGGCAACGGCATCGCCACCACCCGCCCGTTCGGCAGCGCGGTCACCGGTCGCAAGATCTTCTTTCAGTTCCGCGGGCACGGGCGCTCCGACGCGCCGCCCGGCTCGTGGAGCTACCTGGACCTCGCCCGCGACCTGCGGGCGATCGCCGACCTCGGTGGGGCGAGCCGCGCCTTCGGGGCCAGCCTCGGGGCCGGGGCGCTCTGCCGGCTGCTGTCCGACAGCCCCGACCGCTTCGAGAAGCTGGTCTTCTTCCTGCCGGCGGTGCTCGACACCCCGCGCGGCCCGGTCGCCCGGCAACGGCTGACCGACCTGCTGGACGCGGTCGGCAGCGGCGACGCCTCGGCCGTCGCCGACGTGGTCGCGCTGGAGCTGCCGACGGCGATCCGCAACACCCCGGCCGGCTGGGCGTATCTGCGGCAGCGGCTCGACCAGCTGCTCCGCGACGGGCTCGCCCCCGGCCTGGCCGACCTGCCGGAGCAGGCCCCGCTGCGCGACGTCGCCGCGCTCGCCGCGGTGACCGCCCCGGCGCTGGTGATCGGCTGCGCCGGCGACGACCTGCACCCCGCGCACGTCGCCGAGGAGCTGGCCGCCGCGCTGCCGCAGGCCACCCTGCACGTGTACGACCGGCCGGGTTTCGCCTGGACCGAACGCGCCGACCTGCGGGAACGGATTTCGACGTTCCTCAACGGGTAACGTCTGCCGTCATGGGCGTCACACACCACGGCCGCACCCACCGCCTCGACCTCGCCGACCCGACGCTGCGCGAGTGGGAGTGCACGGTGCTGGCCGCCGACGAGCAGGGCCTCGTGCTGGACCGGTCGGCGTTCTACCCGGGCGGCGGCGGCCAGCCGCCGGACCACGGCGTGCTGCTCTGGCAGGGCGTGCAGACCCGGATCGTCGGCACCCGCAAGGGCGACGACCTCTACCTGATCCCCGCCGAGGGCGACCCGGTGCCGCCGCCCGGCACCACGGTCACCGGCGCGGTCCAGGACGAGCGGCGGACCCGGCTGATGCGTACCCATTCCGGGCTGCACGTGCTTTGCGGGGTGGTGTTCCGCGACTTCGGCGCGCTGGTCACCGGGGGCAACATGGAGCCGGGCGAGGCCCGGATGGACTTCAACCTGCCCGAGGTGCCGCCGGACTTCAAGACCCGGATCGAGGAGCTGGTCAACGCCGAGGTGGCCGCCGACCGGGCGGTCGCCGTGCGGGTGCTGCCCCGGGCCGAGGCGCTGGCCCTGCCGGACATCATCCGCACCCAGTCCAACCTGATCCCGCCGGACGAGCAGGAGGTCCGGATCGTCGACATCGTCGGGCTGGACGTGCAGGCCGACGGGGGCACCCACGTGGCCTCCACCGCCCAGATCGGCAAGGTCCAGGTGGTCAAGGTGGAGAGCAAGGGCCGCGCCAACCGGCGGGTCCGGGTCAGGCTGGCCGACTGAGCCGTAACCGGTTACGGATGGCCGGACGCCCGGGAGGCCGAGGTGAAGCGGCTGGAGGCGCTCGGCGCCACGGTGCTGGGCGAGGTGGCCGACCGGGTAGCCGGCACACCACCATGGCCGACCCGGAGGGCAACGAGTTCTGCGGGCAGTGAGCGTTCAGCCGCCCGGCGGCAGGTGGGCGGCGCGTACGTCGAGCAGCCAACCCTCCACCGTCGTCTCGTCCGGCCGCTCCGGCAGCGGCGTACGGATGGCGTCGAAGTCCCGTTGCGCCGCGGCGACCAGGGCCTCCGCCTCGTCCAGCGCGCCGCCGGCCACCCGCTCGCCGAAGGCCCGGAACCACTCCGGATCGGCCAGCCGGATCTCCAGCACGCCGGTCGCGTAGAGCACCCGGCCCTGGTGCAGCAGCCGGGCCAGGTGCCGGGCGTGCTTGGCCGAGCGCCGCCGCCCACCAACAGACGAGTCGCGGGTGGTGAGCTTGCGGAACTGCTGGGTGGCGTACCCGAGGTAGGCGTCGCGGACCCGGGGCGCGCTGAGGAACGCCGACCGGATGGCGATCAGCCGCTCGCCGAACTCCGTCCGGGTCTCGTAGCACTCCTCGGGCAGCCACATCAGCTCGGTGGCGGTCGGGTTGCCGCTCAGCGCCAGCTTCGCGTACTTCCCGGCCTCGTGCAGGGTGACGTCCGGGTCGGTGGTGACCACCGACTCCCGGGGCGGGTGCAGCCCGTGGAAGGCCACCGTGGGCGCGGCGAAGACCCCGATCCGGTCGGTGTCCGAGCCGGGTCCGGCCAGCCCGTACGCGACGGAGCCGACGATTCCGGAGAGCAGCAGGTGCATGCCGGCGAGCATGACCCATGACACCTCGTCGGCGAAACCGGACTTCGGCTGTCAGGTATCGCTGCCAGGCTCGACGGCATGACGACGACACCGCTGACGGGGAAGGTCGCGCTGGTCGCCGGGGCGACCCGGGGCGCCGGCCGGCAGATCGCCATCCAGCTCGGCGCGGCCGGGGCCACCGTCTACGCCACCGGCCGCAGCAGCCGGGCCGGCCGCTCCGAGATGGACCGGCCGGAGACAATCGAGGAGACCGCCGAGCTGGTCACCGCCGCCGGCGGCACCGGCATCGCGGTACGGGTCGACCACCTGGTGCCCGAGCAGGTCCGCGACCTGGTGGCCCGGATCGACGCCGAGCAGGGGCGGCTCGACGTGCTGGTCAACGACATCTGGGGCAGCGATCCGCTGATCACCTGGGAGAAGCCGGTCTGGGAGCAGCCGCTGGAGGCGGGCTTCCGCACTCTGCGGTTGGCGGTGGACACCCACATCATCACCAGCCACTTCGCCCTGCCGCTGCTGATCCGTAAGCCGGGCGGGCTGGTGGTGGAGATCGGCGACGGCACCAAGGAGTACAACGACGCCAACTACCGGCTCTCGGTCTTCTACGACCTGGCCAAGGCGTCGGTCGTCCGGCTCGCCTTCAGTCAGGCGCACGAGCTCAAGCCGCACGGCGGCACCGCCGTCGCGCTCACCCCGGGCTGGATCCGGTCCGAGTCGATGCTGGAGCACTTCGGGGTGACCGAGGAGAACTGGCGCGACGGCGCCGCCAAGGACCCGCACTTCCTCATCTCCGAGACCCCGGCGTTCGTCGGGCGCGCGGTCGCCGCCCTGGCCGCCGACGAGCAGAAGGCCCGCTGGAACGGCGCGTCCGTCTCCAGTGGCCAGCTGGCCCAGGTGTACGGCTTCACCGACGTCGACGGCAGCCGGCCGGACGCCTTCCGCTACATCACCGAGGTGGTGGACGCGGGCAAGCCGGCCGACGTGACCGGCTACCGCTGATCCGGCTCGGACCGGTAGAGCTCGCCGAGCCGGCGGGCCGCCCCGGCCAGGCGGGCCCGCAGCTCGGGCGGGTCGAGCACCTCTGCCTCCGGCCCGAGCCGCAGCAGCAGGTCGTACGCCACCTCGACGGACTCGACGGGCAGCCGGGTGATTCGCCACCCCTGCCCGTCGGGCTCGCCGGCGGCGGCCGTCACCTCCTCGTACGCGAAGGGGGCCTCGGGGGCCCAGCGCAGCGCGCGCAGGCCGGCGGCGCTGAGCCGGACGGTGATCTCGGCGCGCAGCATGCTCCGCAGGAACGCCTCGGCCTGCTCCCGCCAGTGGCCGCCCAGGTCGAAGTCCTCGTCCCGGGCGAAGGTCTCCCCGCCCACCTCGACGCCCACCACCCGGTCCACCCGGTAGGTGCGCATGCCGTCGCCGACCCGTCCCACCAGGTACCAGACCCCGCTTTTGAGCACCAGCCCGTACGGCTCGACCCGTCGGCCGACCTCGCGGTCGCCGCGCCGGTAGCGCAGCTGGACCACCCGGTCCCGCCACACGGCCCGGGCCAGCTCGGCCAGCCACGGTGGGGGCGCGGACTCGCGGAACCAACCCGGTACGTCCAGGTGGAACCGCTGCCCGGCGCGGGCGGGGGCGTCCCGCAGGGTCGGCGGCAGCGCCGCGAGGACCTTCAGCTCGGCCGACGCCACCGCGTCCGCCAGCCCCATGTCCCCCGCCGGTCCGGGCAGGCCGGAGAGGAAGAGCGCCTCCGCCTCGTCCCGGGTCAGCCCGGTCAGCCGGGTCTGGTAGCCGCCGAGCAGGCGGTAACCGCCGGCCCGGCCCCGGTCGGCGTAGACGGGCACCCCGGCGGCGGAGAGCGCCAGCACGTCCCGGTAGACGGTGCGCTCGGAGACCTCCAGCTCCCGGGCCAGTTCGGCGGCGGTCATCGTCTCGCGGGACTGCAACAGCAGGACCAGCGAGATCAACCGGGACGCGCGCACTCGCCCATCCTGCCCGGCTCGTGCGCGCGTCCCGGTGACACCCGGCCGTTACTTGGTCGTAGCGGCCTCGTCGATGACGTCGAAGACGACGTCGGGGTGCGAGACGGCGACGGAGTGCGACGCGCCGTCGACCTCGACGGTGTGGCGCGAGCCGGCGCGCTCGGCCATGAGCCGCTGACCGGCGACGGGGATGTTCTTGTCGGCTCCGGCGAGCACGAACCAGGACGGGATCGTCTTCCAGGCAGGGGCGCCGGAGCCCTCGGCGAGAGCGGCGTCGCGGACCGGCCGCTGGGTGACGGCGGAGAGGGCGGCCTTGGCGGGCGACACGTCGGCGGCGAACTGACGGTGATAGGCGTCCTGCCGGATGTAGAGGTCGTGGCTGCCGTCACCGAGCGGAACCGGCGGAGCCAGCGACTCGGGGAGCGTGCTGCCGGGGACCTGGCTGGACAGGCCGAGCACGCTCTCCCCGGCGTCGGGGGCGAATGCTGCCACGTACACCAGGTCGGTGACGTTGGCGTTGCCGGCGGCGGCGTTGGTGATCACCGAGCCGCCGTAGGAGTGGCCGACGAGGACGACCGGGCCCGACACCGTGGCGAGCAGCTGCTTCAGATAGTCGGCGTCGGAGCTCAGGCCGCGCAGCGGGTTCGCCGGAGCGACCACCGGATAGCCGTTCTTCTGCAGCCGCGACACCACTCCGTGCCAGCTGGACGAGTCGGCGAACGCCCCGTGCACGAGCACCACGGTGGGCTTGGCGCCCTTGTGGCGGGCCTGGGCTTCGGGCGTGGCGGCGTTCGAGGCGCCGCCGAGGCCGGCGATGGTCACGACGCTGGCGAGAGCGGACAGGCCCAGCAGCTTGCGGATACGCATGGGAACTCCTGACGATAGGGAGAACGATCGGTCTTTCTCTCCGGAATACTAGTGTCCCTCCCGGGCACCGCAACGTGTCGTGCCGCACAACGCCCCGTCGCGAGGCTCTGCTGCGCATCGTGGTCGTGCCGCCCCGAATCGGTCCGCCGAACGCGTACGACGGTGCCCGGCGTACCTCCGCGGGTACCACTAGGCTCCGCTCGTGAACGCACCCAGCATCGCCGCGCCCGTCACCGGCGCCGTCGGTCGGTTCTTCTCCGGCGTCGGGCTGCTCCTGCGCGGCCTCGGCCTCTACGTCCGCAGCCCCGGGCTGATGCTGCTCGGCATCGTGCCGGCCCTGATCTCCGGGGCGGTCTTCCTCGGCGCCTTCGCCGCCCTGGTGTACGTCGTGGACGACCTGGCCGCGCTGGTCACCCCGTTCGCCGACGACTGGTCGCAGACACCGCGCAGCCTGGTCCGGGTGATCGCCGGGCTGGCCTTCCTCGGGCTGGGCGGACTGCTGGCGGTGGTCAGCTTCACCGCGGTCACCCTGGTCATCGGCGACCCGTTCTACGAGAAGATCTCCGAGCGGGTGGAGGAGCGCCTCGGTGGCACCCCCGGCGCGGTGGAGGTGCCGCTCTGGGCCTCACTGCGGCGCAGCGCCGCCGACTCGCTGCGGCTGGTCGGGCTGTCGGTGCTCTTCGGCGTACCGCTCTTCGCCGCCGGGTTCATCCCGATCGTCGGCCAGACCGTGGTGCCGGTGATCGGGGCCGCGGTGGGTGGCTGGCTGCTCGCCGTCGAGCTGGTGGGGGCGCCGTTCTCCCGGCGCGGGCTGCGGCTGCCGGACCGCCGGTCCATCCTGAAGGCCGACCGGCCCACCGCGCTCGGCTTCGGCGTGGCGGTCTTCGTCTGCTTCCTGATCCCGCTCGGCGCGGTGCTGGTCATGCCGGCCGCCGTCGCCGGCGCCACCCTGCTCACCCGCCGGTCGCTCGGTCAGTCCATCCGGGAGCCCTGACATGGAGATCACGCTGGTCGAGGGGGACATCACCGCGCAGCGGGTCGACGTGATCGTCAACGCGGCCAACTCGTCGCTGCTCGGCGGTGGGGGAGTGGACGGCGCGATCCACCGCCGCGGCGGCCCCGCGATCCTGGCGGAGTGCCGGGCCCTGCGCGCCTCGCGGTACGGCCGGGGGCTGCCCACCGGGCAGGCCGTCGCCACCACCGCCGGGGAGCTGCCCGCCCGCTGGGTGGTGCACACCGTCGGCCCGGTCTTCTCGGCCGGCGAGGACCGCTCGGCGCTGCTGCGCGACTGCTACGCCAACAGCCTGGCCGTCGCCGACGAGCTGGGTGCCGCCACGGTGGCGTTCCCGCTGATCTCGGCCGGCGTCTACGGCTGGCCGGTCGACGACGCCGTACGCCAAGCGCTGACCGTGCTGCGCGCCGCCACCCCGGCGCACGTCACCGAGGCCCGGCTGGTGCTCTTCGGCGCCGCGACCCACCAGACCGCCCAGCGGGTCCTCGCCGAGGGCTGACCGGTTCAGGTCAGCTCGCGCAGGCAGGACCACTGGGACGCCACCGGCCGGTAGCCGAGCCGCGCGTTGATCGCGAGCATCGGCGCGTTCGCCTCGTCGTTCGAGGTGTACGCGACGCGTACCCCGCCCGCGGCGGCCCGGTGCAGGGCCGCCTGCTTGGCCAGTCGGGCCAGCCCACGGCCCCGGTACGCCGGCAGGGTGCCGGTGTAGTCCGACCACATCCGGTCCCCGTCCCGCTTGACCAGGCTGAACGCGGCCAGCTCGCCGTCGACCTCGGCCGCCGTGCTGGCCTCCCGGTCCAGGCCGACGTTCTGCCACACCTCGTGCTGCCAGCCGGCGTAGCTGATCGCGTCGGACGGCACGTCGCCGGGCTCGTCGGCGCAGGCGACGTTGGCCCGGTACATCCGGCGCGGGTCCAGCCCGGCGATCGGCACCAGCCGTACGCCCGGCGGCGCGACCGGCGCCGGCGGGGCCGGGCGCAGTTCGAGTGCCGAGTAGCGCAGCTCCCGGCCCGGCGCGAAGCCGTGCCGGCGGGCGAAGGGCAGCGACTCGGGCAGCGCCCGGGTGAGGACCTGGCGCGCCCCGATGGACCGTAGGTGGTCCAGGGCGGCGGTGAGCAGCGCGGTGCCCACGCCCCGGCCCCGGTGCTCCGGGTGCACGTGCAGGGTGGAGATCTCCCCGAAGTCGGGCACCGAGGTCTGGCTGTTGCGGTACGCGGACGCCCAGCCGACCACCCGGCCGTCCCGCTCGGCGACGAAGGGGACCCAGTCCTCGCCCGGCGGTGGTTCGGCGATCATCCGCCGGGTCGACTCCACGCCCCGGACCAGGTACGGATGGACGATCGCACGCAGCGCCACGATCTCCGGAGCGTCGTCGGGACGGGCGGTGCGGATCAGGTGGCCACGGGTCATCGGGGGACGGTACCGGCCGGCCCCGGCACGCTCGACCGGTTATCCCGGCCGAGCGGCGGAGCTCAGGCGGACTCGCGTACCACCAGCTCGGTCGGGAGGATCACCGACTCCTCGATCGCCTCGCCGGCGGCCAGCCGCAGCAGCTGCCGGGTCATCTCCCGGCCCAGTTCCACGATCTCCCAGCGCACCGTGGTCAGCGGCGGCTCGGTGTACGCCGCCGTCTCGATGTCGTCGAAGCCGATCACCGCCACGTCGTCCGGCACCCGCCGTCCCGCCTCGCGCAGGGTGCGCAGGGCGGCGTGCGCCATCAGGTCGGAGGCGGCGAAGACCGCGTCCAGGTCGGGGTGCGCGGTGAGCAGCTGGTGCATCGCCGCCGCGCCGGACTCCCGGGTGAAGTCGCCGTACGCGACCAGCTCCGCCAGCCCGGCGGCGCTGACCGTCTCCCGGTAGCCGGTGAGCCGCTCGATGCCGGCGATCATGTCCTGCGGGCCGGCGATGGTGGCGATCCGCCGGCGACCGTTCCCGATCAGGTGCCGCACCGCCCTGGTCACCCCGCCGACGTTGTCGACGTCGACGTACGGCACCCGCGCGCCGTCGAGCGGCCGGCCGGCGCAGACCACCGGGATGCCGAGCCGGGCCAGCGTGCCGGGCAGCGGGTCCGCACCGTGCAGCGAGGCGAAGAGCACCCCGTCGACGTGCCGCCCGGTGGTGTACCGCTCGACCCGTTCGTGACCGGCCGCCGACCCGGCGAGCATCAGCACCAGCTGCTTGTCGGCCGCCTCGAGCTCCTGCGCCGCCCCGCGGATGATCCCCGGGAAGACCTGGTCGTCGGAGAAGACCCGGGTGGCCTCCTCGGGCATGACCAGGGCGACCGAGTCGGTCCGCTGGGTGACCAGGCTGCGGGCGGCCAGGTTGGGCACGTACCCCAGCTCGGCCACGGCCCGGCGGACCGCCTCCTGGATCGGACCGGCGACCGTGGTGGAGCCGTTGACCACCCGGGACACGGTCGCCCGGGACACCCCGGCGCGGCGGGCGACCGCCTCCAGGGTCGGTCGCTGCGCGGTCGTCATCGGAGCCACCACCACCTCGTCATAGCCCGTTCCGGGAGATCACCTCCTGGTACCACCGGGCGCTGGACTTCGGTGTGCGCCGCTGGGTCAGGTAGTCGACGTGGACGATCCCGAACCGCTTCCGGTAGCCCTCGGCCCACTCGAAGTTGTCCAGCAACGACCATACGAGATAGCCGCGCAGGTCGACCCCCCGGGCGATGGCCTCGTGCGCCGCCCGCAGGTGCCCGTCGAGGTAGGCGATCCGGTCGGTGTCCATGACCTGGCCGAGACCGTCCGGACCGACGGCGCCGGTCTTGTCCGGGAACGCGCCGCCGTTCTCGGTGATCAGCATCGGCAGCCCGGGGTAGTCCCGGGCGATCCGCTCCAGTAGCCGGGTCAGCCCGGCCGCCTCGATCATCCAGCCCATCTCGGTCAGCGGGCCGGTCGGCGGGAGGAACTCCACCGTGCCCTCGGTGCCCGGGTACGCCCCGCCGCCGCCGGCCCCGCCCGCCCGGCCGGCGACGTAGGTCGGGGCGTAGTAGTTCACCCCGAGCAGGTCGATCGGCGCGGCGATGACCTTCTCGTCGCCGTCGCGAATGAACGTCGGTTCCACCAGCCGGCCGAGGTGCGCCAGCACGTCGTCGGGGTACCCGGCGCCGGTCAGCGGGTCGAGGAAGATCCGGTTGTGCAGGCCGTCGACCAGCCGGGCGGCGGCGACGTCGGCGGCGCTGGCCGGGTCGCCGGGCTGCACGTCGGCCGGGTTCAGGGTGATCCCGAGGGTCTGCGCGCCGGCCGCGCGCAGCGCGCGGGCCGCCAGGCCGTGCCCCAGCAGCAGATGGTGTACGGCGGCGAAGGCCGCCCCGGCGTCGCGCTCGCCCGGGGCGTGCACCCCGTTGCCGTACCCCAGGTACGCCGAGCACCAGGGTTCGTTCAGCGTGGTCCAGGTGCTGATCCGGTCGCCGAGCCGGGCGTGCACGGCGAGCGCGTAGTCGGCGAAGTGCTCGGCGGTGTCCCGGGCGGTCCAGCCGCCCCGGTCCTGCAGCGTCTGCGGCAGGTCCCAGTGGTAGAGGGTGACGATCGGGTCGATCCCCCGGTCGAGCAGCGCGTCGGTCAGCCGGTCGTAGAAGTCCAGCCCGCGGGGGTTGACCGGGCCGGTGCCGTCCGGCTGGATCCGGGGCCAGGCCACCGAGAAGCGGTACGCCCCGAGTCCCAGCTCGGCCATCAGCGCCACGTCGTCGGCGTACCGGTGGTAGTGGTCGCAGGCGACGTCGCCGGTGTGCCCCTGGAAGACCTTCCCCGGGGTACGGCTGAAGGTGTCCCAGATCGACGGGCCGCGACCGTCGTCGTGGGCCGCGCCCTCGATCTGGTACGCCGCGGTGGCGGCCCCCCAGACGAAGTTCTCGGGGAAACGCAGTTCGCTCACGCCTTGACCGCACCTTCCATGATGCCGCCGATGATCTGGCGGCCGAACACGATGAACACCAGCAGCAGGGGCAGCGTGGCGATGGCCGTACCGGTGAACACCTGGGACATGTCCTGGTAGTACCCGTCGGACAGGGCCCGCAGGGACAACTGCACGGTCGGGTTCTCCGGGTCGTTGAGCACAGCGTACGGCCAGAGGAAGTCGTTCCAGGTGGTCATGAACGTGAGCAGGCCGAGCACGGCGGCGGCGGGGCGCAGCGCGGGCAGCACCACGTTCCAGTAGATCCGCGCGGTGCTGCAGCCGTCGATCCGGGCGGCCTCGATCAGCTCGGTGCTGACCGCCTGGCCGGCGTACTGGCGCATCATGAACACCCCGAAGCCGGTGACCAGCGCCGGCACGATCACGGCCGGCAGCCGGTCGTTCCAGTTCAGCTTCGTCATCAGCATGTAGAGCGGGATGACGCCGAGCTGGGTGGGCACCATCATCGTCGCGATGATGACCATCAGCAGCGCGTTGCGGCCCCGGAACCGCAGCTTGGCGAAGGCGAAGCCGGCCAGGGTGGAGAAGAAGACCACCGAGACGGTGACCGACACCGCCACGATCGTCGAGTTCACCAGGCCGGTGAGGAAGTACGCGTCGGTGTTGGCGAAGAGCCGGGCGATGTTCGCGCCCAGGTTGCCGCCGGGGGTGACCGGGGGCGGCACCTCGCCCATCGCGTCGCTGGTACGGCTGGCGACCACGAACATCCAGTAGATCGGGAAGATCGACGCCAGGGCGGTGAGGGTCAGTGCCGCGTAGGTGAGCCGGCCGGCCGACCAGAGTCGGGTCATCAGGATTCCTCCTTGCGCCCGCCGCCGCCGAGTCGGCGCAGGACCAGCACGTTGATTGCCGCGACCACCGCGATCAGCGCGAAGAGCAGCCAGGCGATGGCGGAGCCGTAGCCGAAGTTGTAGTGCGGCGCGAAGGCGTTCTCGAACATGTACATGGTCACCGTCTGCGACTCGCGCAGTGGCCCGCCGCGGATCGCGTTGGTGCCGGAGTTGAAGAGGCGGGGCTCGGTGAAGAGCTGGAGCCCGCCGATGGTGGAGATGATGACCGCGAAGATGATGGTCGGCTTGAGCAGCGGCACGGTGATCGACCAGAACTGCCGGGACCGGCCGGCGCCGTCGATCGAGGCCGACTCGTAGAGGTCGCGCGGGATGGCCTGCATCGCGGCCAGGAAGATCAGCGCGTTGTACCCCGTCCACCGCCAGTCCACCATGGTCGAGATGGCCACCCAGGACGCGAACCGGTTGGCCTTCCAGTCGATGGCGTCGATGCCGACCAGGTCGAGCAGCCAGTTGATCATGCCGAACTCGCGGCCGAAGAGGACGCTGAAGACGATCGCGACCGCGGCGGTGGAGGTGACGTTGGGGATCAGCACCGCCATCCGCCAGCCGGTGCGCGCCCGCAACCGGCGGTTGAGCAGGTTGGCCAGCCAGAGCGCGAGGAGCAGCTGCGGGACGGTGGAGATGACGAAGATGCCGAGGGTGTTGACCACCGAGTGCCAGAAGTCGGGGTCGGCCATCAGCTGGGTGTAGTTCTGCGCCCCGATGAAGGTGGGCTCGATCCCGAGCAGGTCCCAGTCGTGCAGCGAGACCCAGAAGGTGTAGGCCAGCGGGTAGACCCCGAAGACCGCGAAGAGCAGGAAGAACGGGGCGATGTAGAGGTACGGCGAGTACCGGGTGTCGAACCGGGTGAGCCGGTTGCCCCGGGTCGGGCGGGTGTGGCGCGGCGTCGGTGCTACCGGGGGTCGCGCGTCGAGCTGGACCGCCATGGGAGTGGACTCCTTCTCCGCCGTGCGGGCGGGACCGGCGTGGCCGGGCCCGCCCCCCCCCCCCCCCCACGCCTGGCTCGGACTACTTGGCGGCGGCCTTCTTCGCGTTGTTCACGGCGTCGTTCCAACCCTGCTCGGGGTTGCGTTGGCCCAGCTCAACGGTGCGCACCGCGTTCTCCACCTCGGTGCGGACGGCCTGGTTCTTCGGGCCCATGTAGACCGGCTTGAGGCTCTTGGCGCCGGTGCCGAAGATCTTGCCGACCGGCGCGCCGGAGAAGTACGGGTTCGTCGAGTCGGTGATCGCCGGGTCGTCGAGCGCCTGCGGCGACGAGGGCAGCGGGCCCTTGGCCTTGAAGGCGCCGATCTGGCCCTTGGCGCTGGTCAGGAACTTGGTCAGCTCGATCGCCTCGGCCTGGTGCTTGCTCTGCTTCGGCACGGCGAGGAAGGAGCCACCCCAGTTGCCGCCATTGCCGGGGACCTGGGCGATGTCCCACTTGCCCTTGGCGGCCGGGCCGGCGTTGCCCTCGATGACGCCGGTCATCCAGGCGGGGCAGGCGATGGTGGCGAACTTGGACTGCTTGAAGGCGGAGACCCACTCCTCCGACCAGGAGCCGTACTTTCCGGAGAGGCCGGAGTCGATGATGTCGACGGTGGTGTCGTAGGCCTGCTTCACCGCCGGGTTGCTGTCGACGACCAGGTTGTTGCTGGTGTCGTAGTAGCTGTAGCCGGAGGTGTTGCCGGCGGTCTGGAGCAGGATGGTGCTGAAGATGTTGGTCGCCGCGTCGAGGAAGGAAGCTCCGGTGTTGGCCGACTTGAACTTCTCGCCGGTGGCGACGTAGTCCTGCCAGGTCGGCCAGAGCTTGGACACCTGGTCCCGCTCGGTGGGCAGGCCGGCCTTGGCGAAGAGGTCCTTGCGGTAGCACATGGCGATGCCGCCGACGTCGGTGCCGAGGCCGATGAGCTGCTTGCCGTCGGCGGTGAGCCCCTGGTTCCACTTCCAGTCCAGGAAGTTGCCCTTGAGGTCGGCGGCGCCGTGGTCGAGCAGGTTGACGAAGTTCTGCGGGTTGGCCTTGTACTCGACCAGCAGCCCCTCCTCGATGGCGACCACGTCGCCCGCGCCCTTGCCGGCGGCGAGCCACTGGGTGAGCTTCGGCGAGTACTCGTCCAGGTTGCTGCCGGTGCCCCGCTCGACGATCTTCACGCCGGGGTGGCTGGCCATGTACTCCTTGTAGAGCTCCTCGTAGCCGAACTGGCCGAAGACGTCGACGGTCAGTGTGATCGGCCCGCCCTCGGCGGGCTCGTCGTCGCCGGCGCAGGCGGTGGTGCCGAGCAGGGCGGTGGCGGCCACCAGGGCCACCGCCGCCAGACGGCGGCGCGAAAAGGTACCCATCTGTCTCGGATTCCTCTCAGGTCAATCGATGGTGGAGCGGGTGGACCTGCTGGTGAGCGAGTCGCAGCCCGCGTACCGACGCGATCGTGAAGGGCTGAGAGAGCGCTCTCGCGACAGCGTCACCGCTGACTGCGCGGCTGTCAAGAGAGCGCTCTCTCGTCGCGTCCGAGCCGTGACCTGGAGGCCTGAAACACGAAAAGAGTGGCCATCCGGGGCGGAATGGCCACTCTTTCCGGGAAAGAAGGGGGCGCTGAGACTGGGCGCCCGGGGGTCAGCCGGTGCGGAGGCCGTCGAGGAGGGTGCGGTCGCCGGTGACGCCGAGGGCGTCGTAGCCGATCCGGCCCCAGAGGGCGAGCAGCAGGTCGCTGGCGGTGCCGGTCACCTGCACCCGGGCGTGGTGGTCCTCGTGACCGAAGACCGTGGCGGTGTCGAGCAGCGCCACCCCCTCGCCGCGCAGCCGCAGGTACCAGTCCTGCGCGGCGTCGGTCGCGGTCAACTGCACCACCCCGTGCCACTGGCCCGGCACCGCCCGGCGCCCGGCCGGCAGCCAGGTGTCCAGCACCTCGCTGACCCCGTCGGCCGCGAGCTTGGCCTCGATCGGCTCACCGGCGGCGATGGCGAGCTGGGCGTCCCAGCGGTGCACCGCCGTCTCGTGCGCCATCCGGCGCGGCCAGAAACCGGCCTTCTTCGGCTGCGGCGCCCAGTTCCAGGCCGGCGCCTCCGGGTCCAGGGTGTCGAAGAGGGTCATCAACTGGTCGTAGCCGTGCTGCCAGAGCTGCAGCGGGGTCACCCCGCTGGGCAGCTCGGCGCCGTCCGGGCGGGCCGGCTGGCTGGTCTCACCGGAGCCGACGAACGAGTGCACCCAGTGGTAGATACGGGCCAGGTGCAGGGTGAGGTCGGCGACCGTCCAGCCCGGACAGGAGAGCACGGGTGTCTCCGGCGGCGCCTCGGCCACCGCGGCGGCGAACGCCGGGCCGTCCACCCGGAGCGCGCCGATCCAGAAGTCCTTCGTGCCGTGCAGTCTGCTCATCGCAATCCTCCCGGGGGTGACCGGGCCACCAGTGGGTGCCGCGGCTACCCCTCAGCCTAGGGTGAGAGGCGTGTCAGACGTCTACGCCCAGCCGACGACCGGAGCCGACCCCGCCGACCCGGCCACCCTGGCGAGGTACACCACGCTGCGCCTCGGTGGCCCCGCCGGACGGCTGGAGACCGCCACCAGTGCCGAGGAGATCGTACGAAGCGTGCGCCAGGCGCGGCGGCGCGACGAGCCGGTGCTCATCCTCGCGGGCGGCAGCAACGTCGTGGTGGGCGACGAGGGATTCCCCGGCACGGTCGTCCTGGTCCGGTCGCGGGGGCTGCGGGTGGTCGCCGAGGACGCCGACACCGTCACCGTACGGGTCGAGGCCGGCGAGCCCTGGGACGACCTGGTCGCCGCGACCGTGGAGAACGGCTGGTCGGGGCTGGAGTGCCTCTCCGGCATCCCCGGCTCGGCCGGCGCCACCCCGATCCAGAACGTCGGCGCGTACGGCCAGGAGGTCGCCGAGAGCATCACCGGCGTCCAGGTGTACGACCGCGCCGACGACAGCCTCGGCCGGGTCGAGGCGGCGGACTGCGGCTTCGCGTACCGGTCCAGCATCTTCAAGTACAGCGACCGCTGGGTGGTGCTCTCGGTCGACTTCCGGCTGCGCCGCTCCCCGCTCTCCGGCCCGGTGCGCTACGCCGAGCTGGCCCGGGCGCTCGGCGTCGAGGTGGGCGACCGGGTGCCGCTGGCCGACGCCCGCGCGACGGTGCTGAAGCTGCGCGCCGGCAAGGGCATGGTGCTCGACGCCACCGATCCGGACACCTGGTCGGTGGGCTCGTTCTTCACCAACCCGGTGCTCGACCGGGAGACGTACGAGCTGGTGCGCGCCCGCGCCACCGACCTCGGCGAGCCGCCCTCCTGGCCCTGCCCGGGCGACATGACGAAGGTCAGCGCCGCCTGGCTGATCGACAAGGCCGGCTTCACCAAGGGCCACCCCGGCCCGGAGGGCACCGCCATCTCCAGCAAGCACACCCTGGCCCTGACCAACCACACCGGTACGGCCAGCACCGCGGCCCTGATCGCCCTGGCCCGCGACATCCGCGACACGGTCCACGCCCGCTTCGCGGTAACCCTCCACCCCGAACCCGTCCTCATCAACTGCACAATCTGACCCCACCCCCCACCCCCACCCTCCAAGACCG
>NZ_JBPQTL010000053.1:0-39449 GCF_051386295.1 Micromonospora sp. URMC 105
CCCCCCTACCCGCCCCAAGATCCGCGCACTTACAGAGAAAGCGTGGCCATTCCGCGAGGAATAGCCACGCTTTCTCTGAGACTGCGGGGGAGGGGTGAAGGGTTAGGGGGTGTGTTCCTTGCGGGCCTGTTCGGCGAGGTGGGCGGGCATGGGCTCGTAGCGGGCGAACTCGCGGCGGAACGTGCCGGTGCCGTGGGTCATCGAGCGCAGCTCGACCGCGTACCGGAGCAGCTCGGTGGCGGGCACCTCGGCGCGGATCACGGTGCGGCCCTCGGCGTCCGGGTCCGGCTCGGTGCCGAGCACCCGGCCGCGCCGGCCGGACAGGTCGCCCAGCACCGGGCCGACGGAGCCGTCGGGCACCCGGATCGCCACCTCGTCCACCGGCTCCAGCAGCGCCGGCTGACCCTGCTCCGCGGCGTCGCGCAGCGCGAGCGCGCCGGCGGTCTGGAAGGCCGCGTCGGAGGAGTCGACGCTGTGCGCCTTGCCGTCGACCAGGGTCACCCGCAGGTCCACCACCTTGTGGCCGGCGACCAGGCCGCGTTCCATCTGCGCCCGGACGCCCTTCTCCACGGACGGGATGTAGTTGTGCGGGACAGCCCCGCCGACCACCCGGTCGACGAACTCGAAGCCGGCGCCGCGCGGCAGCGGCTCCACCTCGATGTCGCAGACGGCGTACTGGCCGTGGCCGCCGGACTGCTTGACGTGCCGGCCGTGGCCCCGGCTGCCGACGGTCAGCGTCTCGCGCAGCGGCACCCGCACCGGTTCGGTCTCCAGCTCCACGCCGCCGCTGCGCAGCCGATCGAGCACCACGTCGGCGTGCGCCTCGCCCATGCACCAGAGCACCAGCTGGTGGGTCTCCGGGTTGCGTTCCAGCCGCAGCGTCGGGTCGCCGGCGACCAGCCGGCTCAGGTTGCGGGCGAGGGCGTCCTCGTCGGCCCGGCTCTTCGCCACGATCGCCACCGGCAGCAGCGGCTCGGGCATCGCCCAGGGGGCGACGAGCAGCGGGTCCTCCTTGGCGGAGATGGTGTCGCCGGTCTCCGCGCTGCCCGACTTGGTGATCGCGCAGAGGTCGCCCGCCACGCAGACGGGCACCTCGCGCAGCGCCGCGCCGAGCGGGGTGTAGACGTGCCCGACCCGCTCGTCGGCGTCGTGGTCGGGGTGCCCGCGCTCGGCCATGCCGTGCCCGGAGACGTGCACCACCTGGTCGGGGCGGAGCGTGCCGGAGAAGACCCGCACCAGCGAGACCCGGCCGACGTGCCGGTCGACGGTCGTCTTGACCACCTCGGCCACCAGCGGGCCGTCCGGGTCGCAGCTCATCGGCGGCCGGGGCGAGCCGTCCACCCCGGTGACCGCGGGGACCTCGTGCTCCAGCGGGGACGGGAAGGCGGCGACGAGGCCGTCCAGCAGCGCGTCCAGGCCGACACCGGTCTCCGCGCAGACCGGCACCACCGGGTAGAAGTGGCCGCGGGCGACCGCCTTCTCCAGGTCGGTGATGAGCACCTCGGTGTCGATCTCCTCGCCGCCGAGGTAGCGGTCCATCAGGGTCTCGTCCTCGCTCTCGGCGATGACCCCCTCGATCAGCTCGTTGCGGGACTCCAGGATCGCCGGCAGGTGCTCCGGGTCCGGCTCGCGCACGGCGGCGGGCAGTCCGGCCGAGTAGTCGAAGACCCGGCGGGTGATCAACCCCATGAGGCCGGCCACCGACTCGCCGTCGTCACCGAGCATCGGCAGGTAGAGCGGGATGACGTTGTCGCCGAAGACGCGCTGGCACAGCGCCACCGCCTCGTCGAAGTCGGCGCGCGGGTGGTCCAGCCGGGACACCGCGACGGCCCGCGGCATGTCCACCGCGGCGCACTCCTCCCAGAGGGCGGCGGTGGCCATGTCCATGCCGTCGGCCGCGGAGACCACGAACAGCGCCGCGTCGGCGGCCCGCAGGCCGGCCCGCAGCTCGCCGACGAAGTCGCCGTACCCGGGGGTGTCCAGGAGGTTGACCTTGACGCCCTGGTGCATCAGCGGCGCGCAGGCCAGGCTGACCGAGCGCTGCTGGCGTACCGCCGCGGGGTCGTGGTCGCAGACGGTGGTGCCGTCGGTGACGCTGCCGGCGCGGCTGATCGTGCCGCTGGCCGCGAGCAGCGCCTCGACCAGGGTCGTCTTGCCCGCCCCGGAGTGCCCGACGAGCACCACGTTGCGAACCCTGCCGGGCTCGGTCACCACCGGCGCCGCGCCGGTGACACCCTTCTCCTGGTTCTTCTGCGCCATCGCGGCGCACCTCCCTCAGCCGTGGTTGGTGGCGACCGCCGCGCGCGACGGGGAAGCGGGCCCGGGCGGGTGCCGCGGCGATATCCTCCGGTGCTCTCCTGGACGACGGGTAATCAGACGGGTGGGTCGGTGAGCTGGCTCACCTCCCACACCCGATCTCACACCCGTTGCCGGGGAGACACAAGCCTCCGCCACGCGGGTCGGACGACCGGCTGTGTCGCCGACCGCTCCCGGCCGTTATCGTGGGACCGCCATGGCGAAGATCTTCCAAGTGACGGCCCGCGCGGGGATGACCCGTGTCGTGGAGCCGGTCGCGCGCGGCCTGCTCCGCGCCGGCGTGTCCCCCAACGCGGTCACCGTGACCGGCACCCTCGGCGTGCTCGTCGGCGCTCTCGGCTTCGGCGCCCGGGGTGACCTGGTCGCCGGCGCCCTCATCGTGACGGTCTTCGCGCTCACCGACCTGCTCGACGGGACGATGGCCCGGATGAGCGGCGGCTCCACCCGCTTCGGGGCGTTCCTCGACTCGAGCATGGACCGGATCGCCGACAGCGCCGTCTTCGGCGCGGTCGCCTACTGGCTGGCCACCGAGCATGACTACTCGGGGGTGGCCGCGGCGCTGCTCTGCCTGGCCGCCGGCGGGCTGGTCTCCTACGTCAAGGCCCGCGCCGAGGGGCTCGGCATGACCTGCAACGTGGGCATCGCCGAGCGCACCGAGCGGCTGCTGATCGTCGGCGTGGGCGGGCTGCTCACCGGGCTCGGCGTCGACCACGCCCTGGAGATCGCCCTCTGGCTGCTCGCCGCCGTCTCGATCTTCACGGTGGGGCAGCGCATGGCGCACGTGTACAAGCAGGCCCAGCTGGTCGGCCGGGAGTGAACCTCACGGAGCTCGGCTACCTCGCCGGGTGGCGCGCGGCCCGCGTGCTGCCCCGGCCCGTCGTGGCCGCGGCCTTCCGGGCGGGCGCCGACCGCGCCCACCGCGCGGGCGGCGGGGGTACGGCCCGGCTGCGCGCCAACCTGCGCCGGGTGGTCGGCCCCGACCTGCCCGAGGCCGAGCTGGACGCGCTGGTGCGGCGCGCCCTGCGCTCGTACGCCCGGTACTGGATGGAGGCGTTCCGCCTGCCGGCGCTGAGCCGTACCGAGATCCTCGCCGGGTTCCGGCTGGACCCGGCCGGGGCGCAGCGGCTCGCCGACGACGTGGCCACCGGCCGGGGCGCGGTGGTCGCCCTGCCGCACGCCGGCAACTGGGACGCCGCGGGCGCCTGGGTCGCCGCCACCGGATGGCCGATCACCACGGTCGCCGAACGGCTCAAGCCCGAGGCGGTCTACGAGCGGTTCCTCGCCTTCCGCCAGGGCCTGGGCATGGAGATCCTGCCCACCCACGGCGGCGACCGGCCCGTCTTCGACGTACTGGTGGACCGGGTACGCGCCGGCACGGTGGTGCCGCTGCTGGCCGACCGGGACCTCTCCGCGCGCGGCGTGGAGGTGGAGTTCTTCGGCGGCCGGACCCGGATGCCGGCCGGCCCCGCGCTGCTGGCGGTCCGCACCGGCGCCCCGCTCTACGTGGCCTCGATGTGGTACGAACCGGACGCGGCGTGCGCCTCGATCGAGGGCCCGCTGCCCCTGCCGGACCCGGACTCGGCACCCCTGGACCAGCGGGTCCGGCTGTTGACCCAGCGCATTGCCGACGGTCTCGCGGCGGGCATCGCGCGGCATCCGGAAGACTGGCACATGCTGCAGCGGATGTGGCTGGACCAGAAGAGCACGGGCAGCGGCGCGACAACAGCCACGCCGGTCACCGGCCAGGCCTGACGGGAAGGGCGCCTACGTGCGGATCGGCATCGTGTGCCCGTACTCCTTCGACGTACCCGGCGGGGTGCAGAACCACGTCATGGATCTCGCCGAGGCGCTGATCGGACTCGGTCACGAGGTGAGCGTGCTGGCCCCGGCCGACGAGGAGTCGCCGCTGCCGCCGTACGTGGTCTCGGCCGGGCGGGCGGTGCCGCTGCCGTACAACGGGTCGGTGGCCCGGATCGCCTTCGGCCCGGTCTCCACCGCCCGGGTGCGCCGCTGGATCACCCGGGGCGACTTCGACGTGCTGCACGTGCACGAGCCGCTGACCCTGAGCCTGTCGATGCTCGCGGTGCTCTCCGCGCGCGGGCCGGTGGTGGCGACCTTCCACACCGCGATGACCCGGTCCCGGGTGCTCGCCGCCGCGCAGGGCGTGCTGCAGATCGTGCTGGAGCGGATCACCGCCCGGATCGCGGTCAGCGCCCTGGCCCGCAAGGTCCAGGTCGAGCACATGGACGGCGGCGCGACGGAGATCCCCAACGGGGTGGCGGTGGCGAAGTTCGCCGGCGTGGAGCCGCTGCCCGGCTGGCCGGGGGAGTGCGCGCCGGGCACCGGCGGCACGCTCGGCTTCCTCGGCCGCTTCACCGAGGCCCGCAAGGGGTTCCCGATCCTGCGCGACGCCTTCGTGGCGCTGGCACCGCACCGGCCCGGCCTACGGCTGCTGGTGGCCGGCCCCGGCGACCCGGACGACCTGTTCGGGCGGTTCCCGGCCGAACTGCGCGACCGGGTGACCTTCCTCGGCATGGTGCCCGAGCAGGAGAAGGCCCGGATGCTGCGCAGCGTGCACCTCTACGTCGCGCCGAACACCGGCGGGGAGTCGTTCGGGATGATCCTCACCGAGGCGCTGGCCGCGGGCACCACGGTGGTCGCCAGCGACCTGGACGCGTTCCGCCGGGTGCTCGACGGCGGCCGGGCCGGCCGGCTCTTCCCCACCGGGGACGCGGCGGCGCTGCGTACCGCCCTGGCCGACCTGCTCGACGACCCGCAGGGCCGGGCCGCGCTGACCGCCTGCGGCGACCAGGTGGTGGCGCACTACGACTGGCCGGTGATCGCCCGCCGGGTGCTGGAGGTCTACGCGGCGGCCATCGAGGCCACCGACGGCCGGGTCATCGACCAGGAATGGGTGGGGCTGGGCGGGGCGGTGTGAGCACTACGATGCCGCACATGTGGTGGGTGGTGGGCGCGACGGTGGCGCTCGCCCTGGTCGCGGCGTACCTGATCTGGACGGCCGGCCGGGTCGAGCGGCTGCAGTCCCGGGCGGAGTCCGCGGCCCGGGCCCTCGACGCGCACCTGCTGCGCCGGGCGGCCGCCGCCGCGGTGCTGGCCGAGCGGCGCTTCGGCGTCGAGCTGTACGCGGCGGCCCGGATCGCGCTGGACGCCCCGCCGGAGGAGCGGGAGGCCGCCGAGAACGACCTCACCCGGCAGTTGCGGGCGGTACGGCTGGACCCGGCCGACCCGGTCTGCGAGTCGGTGATCGCCGCCAGCCGGCGGCTGGCCCTGGCCCGGCAGGTGCACACCGACCTGGTCCGCGACGCCCGGTCCGCGCGCAGCCGCCCGCTGGTGCGGCTGTGCCGGATGGGGCGCCGGCACCCGTGGCCCCGCTACTTCGACATCGACGATCCGACGCTCGTGGTCGCCGCCGAGGCTCCCGCGACCTGACCGTCGGCTTTCGGCGGCGGTGTGCCCGATCGCCCGGTTTTCCCTGGTCCGGGCGGGTGGCCGAGCCCGGGTGACGACGGCCACAGTGCAGGCCACCCGGGGGCTGATTGGCTGTCGGACGGGCGTTGATCCGGCCGTAGCATCAGTCGCAAGCCACCCCCGAGCACGTCCGAGGAGCGATAACCCGTGCCCGAAACCACTCCCCAGAACGCCAACACCACCTCTGTCGTCGGCACCGCCCGCGTCAAGCGCGGCATGGCCGAGATGCTCAAGGGCGGCGTGATCATGGACGTGGTCACCCCCGAGCAGGCCAAGATCGCCGAGGACGCCGGCGCCGTCGCCGTGATGGCGCTGGAGCGCGTGCCCGCCGACATCCGCGCCCAGGGCGGCGTGTCCCGGATGAGCGACCCGGACATGATCGACGGCATCATCAACGCCGTCTCCATCCCGGTCATGGCCAAGGCCCGGATCGGCCACTTCGTCGAGGCGCAGATCCTGCAGTCCCTCGGCGTCGACTACGTCGACGAGTCCGAGGTGCTGACCCCGGCCGACTACGCCAACCACATCGACAAGTGGGCCTTCACCGTCCCCTTCGTCTGTGGTGCCACCAACCTCGGTGAGGCGCTGCGCCGGATCACCGAGGGTGCGGCGATGATCCGCTCCAAGGGCGAGGCCGGCACCGGCGACGTCTCCAACGCCACCATGCACATGCGCAAGATCCGGCAGGAGATCGCCCGGCTCCGCTCGCTGCCGGCCGACGAGCTGTTCGTCGCCGCCAAGGAGCTGCAGGCTCCGTACGAGCTGGTCAAGGAGGTCGCCGAGACCGGCAAGCTGCCGGTGGTGCTCTTCACCGCCGGTGGTATCGCCACCCCGGCCGACGCCGCGATGATGATGCAGCTCGGCGCCGAGGGCGTCTTCGTCGGCTCCGGCATCTTCAAGTCCGGCAACCCGGCCCAGCGCGCCGCCGCGATCGTCAAGGCCACCACCTTCCACGACGACCCGGACGTGCTGGCTAAGGTCTCGCGCGGCCTCGGCGAGGCGATGGTCGGCATCAACGTCGACGAGATCCCGCAGCCGCATCGCCTGGCCGAGCGCGGTTGGTGAACGGATTCCGGCACACGCCGGGACCGGAAACGCACGGCGGGCCGGTGCGCCGGCCCGCCGTCGCGCAGGAACCACCAAGGAGCGATCACATGAGCGACGCGCCCGTCATCGGTGTGCTCGCCCTGCAGGGAGACGTCCGCGAGCACGTCGCGGCCCTGGCCGGGGCCGGCGCGGACGCCCGCCCGGTACGCCGTGCACAGGAGCTGGACGCGGTCGACGGGCTGGTCATTCCCGGCGGCGAGTCCACCACGATCAGCAAACTGACCGACATCTTCGAGCTGCGCGAGCCGATCGACAAGCGGATCGCCGGCGGCATGCCGGTCTACGGATCCTGCGCCGGCATGATCATGCTGGCGGCCGAGGTCCTGGACGGCCGGCCCGACCAGCGCGGCTTCGCCGGCATCGACATGACCGTGCGCCGCAACGCCTTCGGCCGGCAGGTCGACTCGTTCGAGGCGCCGGTGGAGATCACCGGCGTGCCGGGCGAGCCGTTCCACGCGGTCTTCATCCGGGCGCCGTGGGTGGAGCGGGTCGGCGACGGCGTCGAGGTGCTCGGCACGGTCACCCAGGGCCCCACGGCCGGGCGGATCGTGGCGGTCCGGCAGGGAAATCTGCTGGCCACCTCGTTCCACCCCGAGCTGACCGGCGACCTGCGCGTGCACGCGTACTTCGTGGAGCTGGTGCGGGCCGCCCGCTGACCGGTCCCGCCGGACGGCCGACGGTCCTCCGGCCTTCGCACTTCAGCCGGCCACCGACCGCAGGTGCCCGGGCAGGCGGCCCTGCAGCCGGTCCAGCCCGGCCGCCGTCGCCGCGTCGGCGGGCAGGTGGACGACGAGACGCTGGTGGTCGCTGTCGGCGAACTCCAGCGTCTCGTACGTCAGCCGCAGCAGCCCCACCTCCGGATGCCGCAGGCCCCGCACGCCGGTGACCGGCGCGGTCACCGGCCGCCGCTGCCACCGCTGCGTGAAGGGCGCGCCGACCGTGCGGGCGAGCCGCTCGGCGAAGTCGTCGGTGGCGCGGTCGCCCTGGCGCAGCCGGTGCAGCTCGGCGACCTGGTGGTCGGCCAGCTGCGCCCAGTCCGGAAAGTGGTCGCGGGCGCGCTCGTCGGACAGCACGAACCACACCAGGTTGGGGCGGTCACCGTCGAGCAGGCCCAGGGGGCGGGCCAGCCGGTCGAACGGATCGTTCCAGGCCAGCACGTCGCCGAGCCGGTTGAGCACGTACGCGGGGGAGTCCCGCAGCGCGTCGAGCACCGCGCGGACGGTCGGGCGGACCGTGCGGGAGACCGTCGGCCGTTCGCCGGGGCACAGGCTGCGACTGTGGTTGGTTGCCGCCAGCTGCCGCAGGTGCTCGCGGTCGGCGTCGTCGAGCCGCAGGGCGTCGGCGAGCGCGGCGAGGATCTCGGGCGACGGCCGGGTGTCGCGGCCCTGTTCCAGGCGGGTCAGGTACTCGATGCTGACCTGGGCGAGGGTTGCCAGTTCGGCCCGGCGCAGCCCGGGCGTGCGCCGTCGGGCGCCGGTGGCGAGGCCGACCTGGGCCGGTTGCACGGCCTCCCGGCGGCTGCGCAGGAACGCGCCCAACTCCCCGTCCATCACCGAGCCAGTCTGACAGCGCCTCGGGAACCGTGGGTGGCCCTGCCGGGGCCACCCTCGCGGCGGCCTCCCCACGCAGACGGATCGGTCGCAGGCTCAGCGGCATGGACAACACACAGACAGCGGGGCCGCTCCGGATCGGCCTGATCGTGGGAAGCACCCGTCCCGGCCGGCGCGGCGCGGCGGTCGCCGGGTGGGTCGGCGAGGTGGCGGCGCGGCACGACGCGGTGCGCGCCGGCACCGCCGTCGTGGAGGTGCTGGACCTGGCGGAGCAGGACCTGCCGCTGCTCGACGAGCCGGTGCCGGCGATGTTCGGCGACTACCGCAATCCGCACACCCGTCGCTGGTCCGCCGCGGTCGCGGCCTGCGACGCGTTCGTGTTCGTGACGCCGGAGTACAACCACTCCGTCCCCGCCGCGGTGAAGAACGCCGTCGACTACCTCTTCGTCGAGTGGAACGGCAAGCCGGCCGGGGTGCTCAGCTACGGCGTGCAGGGCGGCACCCGGGCCGGCGAGCACCTGCGGCAGATCCTGGCCGAGGTCCGGGCGGTCGTCGTGCCCGCGGTGGCCTGCCTGACCGTCTTCACCGACTTCGACTTCTCCGGGTCGGATCCGGGCGACCCGACGGCACCGGGGCGGATCGCGCCGGCCGCCGGGCGGGCGGCCGACGTGTCGGCGATGCTGACGGAGATCGTCAGCCGGGCGCGCGAGCCGCGTTCGAGCGACCCGGTGGCGGCACACGGCAGCCCGGAGCGGACCCGGTGAGCATGGAGGCACTCCTCATCCGCCAGCGGGTCCGCGCCGAGCACCTGTCGGAGCACCTGCTCCTGCTCCGGGCCGTGCACGAGGAGGTGGCCCGGGTCCGGCCCGCCGGGCTGCGGTACGTGACGCTCCAGCTGGACGACGAGCGGACTTTCGTGGACATCGCCATGGCACCCGAGCTGCCGGGGCCGTTGCCGGGGCTGGAGTCGTTCCGCCGCTACCGGCCCGGGCTGGAGAACCGGTGCGAGGAGCGGTCCACGTCCGGGTTCACCGTGCTGGGGTCGTACGGCTTCCGATCCTGACCGGGCCAGCCCTTTTGCCCCGTCCGTCCCGTTCCGGGCGGGCGGGGCGCCCGGCGGCGCGCGGCGCGGTGACAGCGGGCCGCCGGGCGTCGGTAGGATTGCCGAGATTCGGCAGGGCCATCTGCCCGCCACGGCTTCCACCAGGGCTGACCGGCACCTCCGCGTGCGCCGGCGGGAGCGGGGCGCGTGCGGTGCGGTCGATGCGACGGCGGGTAGCAACGGAGGTAACAGATGTCCGGCCACTCAAAGTGGGCGACGACCAAGCACAAGAAGGCGGTCATCGACGCCAAGCGCGGCAAGATGTTCGCCAAGCTGATCAAGAACGTCGAGGTCGCGGCGCGGACCGGCGGTGGCGACCCGGCCGGTAACCCGACGCTCTACGACGCCATTCAGAAGGCCAAGAAGAACTCGGTACCGAACGACAACATCGACCGCGCGGTCAAGCGGGGCTCCGGCCTGGAGGCCGGCGGCGCCGACTGGCAGACGATCATGTACGAGGGCTACGGCCCGAACGGCGTGGCGATGCTCATCGAGTGCCTGACCGACAACCGCAACCGGGCCGCCACCGAGGTCCGCACGGCGCTGACCCGCAACGGCGGGTCGCTCGCCGACGCCGGCTCGGTGTCGTACATGTTCTCCCGCAAGGGCGTGGTGATCGTCCCCAAGGCCGGCACCACCGAGGACGACATCATGATGGCCGTCCTCGACGCGGGCGCCGAGGAGGTCAACGACCTCGGTGAGGCGTACGAGGTGGTCTCCGAGCCGACCGACCTGATCGGGGTCCGCACCGCCCTGCAGGACGCCGGCATCGAGTACGAGTCGGCCGAGTCCTCCCTGATCCCCAGCGTCAACGTGCCGCTGGACGAGGACGGGGCGCGCAAGGTCTTCAAGCTGATCGACGTCCTCGAGGACTGCGACGACGTGCAGAACGTCTACGCCAACTTCGACGTCTCCGACGACGTCATGGCCGCGGTGGACGCCTGATCCGGTGACCGGGCAGCACTTCCCGCCGGGCGACGTGGTCGTCCGGCGGGAGATCCTGCGCGGCGAGGTCTGGTTCGGCTGTCCGACCATCTGCGTCGAGGACTCCGCCGACCTGCTCGCGCTCTACCTGCCGCCGGGGGCCGAGTTCGGCTTCCCGGAACTCGGCTCCTTCCCGTGCGGCCGTCACCCCTGGCAGACCGCCGGGCACACCGCCTGGTCGGGTCACGGCAAGCTGATGCTCCAGCGCCCGGGCGAGGCGCACTCGGTGGACGTCTTCTGGACGGGCGAGGACCGCGCCTTCGCCGGCTGGTACTTCAACCTCCAGGACCCGTTCCGGCGTACCCCCGTCGGGGTGGACACCCTCGACCACGAGCTGGACCTGTGGTGGCCGGCGGGCGCCGACCGGTACGTCTGGAAGGACGTCGAGATGTTCGCCCAGCGCCTCACCGAGGGGCGCTACCCGGGCATGGCGGACGCAATCCGCGCGGAGGGGGACCGGATCGCCGCCCTGCTGGACGCCGGCCGGCGGTGGTGGGACGAGGGCTGGGCGCACTGGCGGCCGGACCCTGCCTGGACGGTGCCGAGGCTGCCGGCCGGCTGGGACACCGTCGCCTGCTGACCCGTCCCGGCGGCCGCGCGGCGTAACCCGGCTGACCGGCCGCCCGGTCCCGCCGTAGCCTGCCGGGATGCTGGTCCCCGAACTCCCACTCCGCACCGACCGCCTCGACCTGCGGCTCTTCACCGCCGACGACTTGGCCGCCCTGCACGACTACCAGTCCCGGGCCGACGTCACCCGCTACCTCTACTTCGGCCCGAACGACGAGGCCGCCAGCCGGGAAACGTTGGCCCGCAAGCGCGCCCGGGTGGCGCTGCGGGCCGAGGGTGACGTGCTGAACCTGGCGCTGGTGCTGCGGCAGACCGGCGCCGTGATCGGCGACGTGCTGCTGATCTGGACGAGCGTCACGCACCGGCAGGGCGAGATCGGGTACGTCCTGCATCCCGACCACACCGGTCACGGGTACGCCACCGAGGCGGCCCGGGAGATGCTGCGGCTCGGCTTCGACGGGCTGGGCCTGCACCGGATCGTCGGCCGGCTGGACGCCCGCAACACCGCCTCGGCCCGGGTGCTGGAGCGGCTCGGCATGCGCCGGGAGGCGCTCCTGCGGCAGAACGAGTGGGTCAAGGGGGAGTGGACCGACGAGGCGGTGTACGCCCTGCTGGCCCGTGAGTGGCGGGCGGGCCCGCGCTGAACGGCACCCGGTCCGGCGCCGGGAGTGCGCGCCGGACCGGGTGGGCTGCTCAGGCGTGGCGGCGGCGGGCCTTCACCGCGCTGTCGACGATGTCCCAGAGCGTGATCGCGGCGATGACCACGACCGAGGCCGTCGCGACGCTGCCGAGGTGGTCGCCCTCCCGCAGCCAGGCGAACCGGGCGACCAGCTCCGGGTTGAGCAGCCGGTCGGTGAGCAGCAGCCAGGCGACCGGTACGGCGAAGGCCAGGTCGAGCACGACGTTGACCGCCACCAGCGGCCAGGTCCAGCGCCGGGCGCGGTACTTCGCGAGCTCCAGTGCCAGGCCGGCGACGAGCACCGCCGCCAGCAGCGGCAGCCAGGAGCGCCAGAGCGCCGGGTCGAGCAGGGGGATGCGCTCGCCGTCGGTGCCGGTGACCCAGGGCTGGAAGTGCTGCCAGGGCAGGAACGCGAGGGTGAGCAGCAGCATCGCCACCGCCGCGCAGGTGTCGGTGAGCCGCACGTCCCGCTCCACCGGGCCCTCGGGGAGCTGGTCGACGGTCCAGTCCGGCAGGTTCAGCGAGGTGTCGGTCCGTTCCAGTACGGCGAAGCAGAGGGTCACCCAGAAGGCGATCTGCACCGCCGTCTGGAGGGCGGCGCTGATGCCGGCGCCGATGGCCGGGCCGGGTTCGCCGTCCACCGTCGCCTTGATCACCCCGACCGTCACGCCGACGATGGCCGGCACGACGGCGAGCAGCCCCTTCAGCAGCCGCTGCCAGACCAGGTAGTAGGTGGGTCCGATGAGCTGGAGCCGGCGGTCGGCGTACCGGGCGGCGAGCCGTTCCGGGTGGCCCATCTCGGTCAGCACCTCGCGCTCGGCCGTGGCGGCGTCCTGCCCGGTGGCGGTGCGGCCGTCGATCATGTCCTCGATGGAGGTGCGCAGCTCGGTGGCGATCTCCGCCCGGCGGGGCGCGGGCACGGCCCGCAGGGTGGCGGCGACGTAGCGGTCGGTCAGGGAATTCATCGGTCCACTCCTTCGATCAGCCCGGCGACGGAGGTCTGCACGGCGGCGAGGTCGTCGAGGAGCCGGCGCAGCACGGCCTCGCCCTCCTCGCTGGTGCGGTAGAACTTGCGCGGGCGGCTCTCCTCGGTGTTCCACTCGCTGGTCAGCAGCCCCTGCTCCTCCAAGCGGCGCAGCAGGGGATAGAGCGTGTTCGCGTCGACCGGGAAGCCGTGCCCGGCCAGTCGTTGCAGCAGCGCGTAGCCGTAGTCGGGGTGCCGCAGGGCGACCAGGCTCGCCACCACCACCGTGCCGCGGCGCAACTCCTGGAGATGGGTCCGCAGGATCTCCTCGCTCACCATGGGTCACACCATACTGTGTGGCACACACTGTTGTCCACGGCGATATTGTCGTGCTGAAGCGAAACGATGCGAACGAGGGGCGCCGGCGCGGTGCCGGCGCCCCTCGTCCCGGGCGGTTTCAGCAGGAGCGGCCCTGCCGGAACCCCCGCTCGACGAAGTCCGCGCGCCCCACCTCGAACCAGCCGACGCCCGCGCGGATCGGGTGCCCGGTGAACAGCTCCACCCGGCTGCCGAACCGGACCAGGTACGCCGTGTCGTCGCCGGCGTCGTTGCGGATCAGCTCACCGCGCGGGCCGTAGATCTCCTCCAGCTCGGCGAAGAACATGCCGACGCTCGCCCCGGCGGGCGAGCGGGGCGGGGCGGTGGCGGTGCCGATAGCGACCAGCCGCCCGTGGCGGAAGGCGAGAATGATCTTCCCCGCCCACTCGCCGGTGACGCCGGTGTGGACCACGCCCGGGCAGCCGTCGGCCGTCCAGTCGATCAGGCCGGCCGCCGACAGCCGGGCCAGGCTCGCGCCGATCCGGAACGGGCCGGCGCCCCGGACACTGAGCAGCTCGACCGGGCCGGCGGCCTGGTGCGCCGCCACCTCGGCCGGGTGGCGCCGGTCGCTGAGGGAACCGGGGGCGACGGCACCGGCCGCGGGAAGGCCGGCGGCGGATCGCGCCCCGGCGGCAACGGGTACGGCTGCGGTGCCGGACGGCGCCTCGGTGGCGGGTCGCGCGGCGGCCGGACCGGCCAGGGCGGGCACGACGGCCCCGAGGGCCAGCGCGCCGGCGAGGAGGGCGGACGAGAGACGGTTCATGACGAGCTCCTTGTCGGTGGTGCGGGTCTGTCACCCTGTTCGTCTCCGCGCCGGCCACATCGGTTCGTCGGGTTTCCGACCGGCCCGTCAGCCGGTCGGTCCCGGCCGCGGCGGTCCCGCCATCCGGCTGCGCCGGTTACCGTCGCAGCGGGGACTGGCGACGGGGGTGGAGCGATGCGCACTCCGGCCCGGATCGGGCCCTACCGCATCGAGCGGCTGCTCGGCGCGGGCTCGTTCGCGACCGTGTGGCTGGGCCACGACCCGGTCCTGGACTCCCACGTGGCGATCAAGGTGCTCGCCGAGAACTGGAGCCACGACCTGCGGGTGCGGGAACGGTTCCTGGACGAGGCGCGGCTGCTGCGGCGGCTCGACCATCCCCGGCTGATCCGGGTGCACGCCGTGGGCGAACTGCCCGACGGCCGCCCGTACGCGGTGCTGGCCTGGGCCGACGGCGGCAGTCTGCGGGACCGGCTGGCCACCGGCCCGCTGCCGGTGGCGGAGGCGCTGACGCTGCTCGGGGAGATCGCCGCCGGGGTCGCGGTCCTGCACCGGCACCGGGTGGTGCACCGCGACCTCACCCCCGGCAACGTCCTCTTCGCCTCCGGTCCGACCGCCGAGCGGGTCCTCGTCGCCGACCTGGGGCTGGCCAAGGCCCTGGCCGCCGCGTCCGGGCTGACCGCCCGTGCCGGGACGCCCGGCTACATGGCCCCCGAGCAGGACGACCCACTGGCCGTGGTGGACACCCGCAGCGACGTGTTCGGGCTGGGGCGGCTCGGGCTGCGGCTGCTCGCCGACCCCGACGGAGGTCCCGGCCCGGCACCGCGGTGGCGGCCGGGTGTCCCGGCCGCCGTGCCGGCGGTGCTGCGCCGGGCCACCGCCGTCCGCCCCGCCGACCGCTACCTGGACGCCGACGCCTTCCGGGCGGCCCTGCGCCGCGCCGCCTCCCCGGCCGACGCGGACGACCGGTATCCGTCCGACCCCGCGCCGCCTGCCGGGCCCCGGGCAGATTCGGCAGAAGGCGTGGAACACCGGGCCGACCCGCCGTCCACCGACAGCACGGCACCGGCCACCCGGTCGCGCCGAGGGCCGGCCCGCCTCGTCGGCCGGGCCGGCGCGGGCGCCCTGGCGCTCGTAGCGCTGGGCGCCCTGGCCGGTGACGCCGGCCGGCCCGGTCCCGGCGGCACCCGCGCGACCAGCGGGCCGCTCAGCGTCGCGCTGCCGGCCGGGTGGCGGGCGACCGGCACCGGCTGGGCCGGGCAGTACGGCGACGACGGCAGGCTGGAGCCGGCGCTGATCGTCGCGGCCGACCCGGATCGCTGGGCGGCCGACCCGGGCGTGCCGGGGGCCTTCGTCGGCCTCTCCGCCGACGCCGCCCGGCGTACCACGCCGGAGGGCTTCGTCGCCGAGCGCCCGCACGCGGACTGCGTGGCCGCCCCGCTGCGGCGTAGCCGGCAGGCGGGCGTCGACTGGGTGGTGGCCCGGTACGCCTGCCCGGCCGGCCGGCCGGTGCTCGTCGAGGCGGCCGGGCTCGCCGCCGGCCGGGACGCCCTGCTCTACGTGCAGATCGCCCCGCCACCCGGCGGCGGCACGGAGTTCGTCGACGCGCTGCTGGCCGGGGTACGGGTCCGCGCCACGGGCGACTAGACCACCACCACCGCGACGGTGTGGGACTCACCGCCCTGCGGGATGGTCACGCCGACCGTGCCGGCGCGCAGGAACCGGATGTCCACCACCCCGGCCTCGTAGTTGCGCGAGACCAGGTCCTCCCGGTCCACGCTCACCTCGCCCGGGCCGATGCCCTTGATGCGCAGCACCCCGCCGGCGGCCAGGCAGAGCGACTTCAGCAGCGCCACCTCGGTCTCGGCGAGGTCCAGGTCGTAGCGGACCGGGCCGAGGCACGCGCTCGACCGCGGGGACGGCGACGGGGTGCGCGTACCCCGGCTCCGGGTCGGTGCGGGCGGGACCGGGACGGGCGGTCGCGGCGTGGCGGCGAGCGTGGCCGGGCCGGGCGGTGCGGCCGGGCTCTGCCCGCAGGCCGCCACCGCCACCAGCACGCCCACGGCCACCGGCGCCGCCCACCGGCGGGCCGGTGCGGGTCCGGCGGCCCGGCCGGGCTCGGACTCAGTCACCGGACATCCGCTGCCGGACCTGCCGGCGGGCCAGGTGGACCCGGGACTTCGCCGTCCCCTCCGGCACGTCGAGCAGGGCGGCGATCTCGCGGTAGTTCAGCCCGAGCACGTCGCGCAGCGTCACCACCTCGGCGAGTTCGGGGCGCACCGCGTCCAGCGCGTCGAGCAGGTCCAGCCGGGTGCCGGCGACCACGCTGGTCCGGCGCGGGTCGGGCGGGTCGGGCAGCGGCACCCCGCCGGACTCGACCAGCCAGCGCCGGCGCAGCGCCCGGTACGTCGACCGGGCCCGGTTGGCGGTGAGCCGGTAGAGCCAGGTGTGGAACGACGACCGGCCCTCGAACCGGCCGATGCCCTGCGCCAGCGCGAGCAGGGCGTCCTGGCAGGCCTCCTCGGCGTCCTCCCGGTTGGGCAGGAACCGGGCGCACAGCCGCAGCACCTCCGGCCGTACCGCGACCAGCAGGGCGTGCAGAGCGTCCGGATCGCCGCGCGCGGCGGACCGGGCCAGGGCCTCGATGTCGTCTGCAGGGGACATGCCGGTCGTCCAATGCTCGCCGGAGCCGATTCCCGAGCGTACGGCCCCCGCCGCCGACGTGGGGCGCTCCGGTCCGGCAGCCGACTGCGCCACGCGTGGCGGTTCACCACCTGGCACAGCACCTGGCTGACCGACACCGGCGTCGGCCCGGTCTCGACGCTCCAGCAGGTCCACGGCGGCACGGGGGCTCCCGAGCCGGGCGGAGACCCGGTCCGGGGGCCGCCGCGGGGAGACGAGGACCACCCTCGGCGCGGACGGTGGAGCCGGGCAGATGACCTCGGTAGGGTAGGGCCCGGTCGTCTCCGACCACCCATGATTTCGACCCGGGGGGGCGCTCTGCATGGGCGATTCGTTCGCGCATCTGCACGTACACACCGAGTACTCGATGCTGGACGGGGCGGCCCGGCTCAAGGACCTCTTCGCCGAGGCCAACCGGCTCGGCATGCCGGCGGTGGCGATCACCGACCACGGCAACATGCACGGCGCGAACGACTTCTACAACCAGGCCATGGCCGCCGGCATCACCCCGATCCTGGGGGTCGAGGCGTACGTGGCGCCGGAGTCCCGCTTCCACAAGGCGCGGGTCAAGTGGGGCCGCCCGGAGCAGAAGAGCGACGACGTCTCCGGTAACGGCGCGATCACCCACAAGACCATGTGGGCCCGTAACGCCAAGGGCCTGAAGAACCTCTTCACCCTCAACTCGCGCGCCTCCATGGAGGGCCACTACGTGAAGTGGCCCCGGATGGACATGGAGCTGATCGCCGAGCACGCCGAGGGCATCATGGCGACCACCGGGTGCCCGTCCGGCGCGGTGCAGACCCGGCTGCGGCTGGGCCAGTTCGACGAGGCGCTCAAGGTCGCCGCGAGCTACCAGGACATCTTCGGCAAGGAGAACTACTTCCTGGAGATCATGGACCACGGCCTCTCCATCGAGCGCCGGGTCCGCGACGGGCTCACCGAGATCGCCCGCAAGCTCGACATCCCGCCGGTGGTCACCAACGACTCGCACTACACCCACGAGGCCCAGGCCACCGCGCACGACGTGCTGCTCTGCGTGCAGACCGGCAGCAACATCGACGACCCGAACCGGTTCCGGTTCGAGGGCGGCGGCTACTTCATCAAGTCCGCCGAGCAGATGCGCGCGGTCGACTCCTCCGAGCTGTGGCAGCAGGGCTGCCGCAACACGCTGCTGGTCGCCGAGAAGGTCGACCCGGCCGGCATGTTCGAGTTCCACAACCTGATGCCGCGCTTCCCGGTGCCCGAGGGGGAGACCGAGGAGTCCTGGTTCCGCAAGGAGACCTTCGCCGGCCTGGCCCGCCGCTACCCGAACGGGATCCCCGAGGGGCACGTCGTGCAGGCCGAGTACGAGCTGGGCGTCATCAACCAGATGGGCTTCCCGTCGTACTTCCTCGTGGTCGCCGACTTCATCCAGTGGGCGAAGAGCCAGGGCATCGCCGTCGGTCCGGGTCGTGGCTCGGCCGCCGGCTCGCTGGTCGCGTACGCCCTGGGCATCACCGACCTGGACCCGATCCCGCACGGCCTGATCTTCGAGCGGTTCCTCAACCCCGAGCGCGTCTCGATGCCGGATGTCGACATCGACTTCGACGAGCGCCGGCGCGGTGAGGTGATCAAGTACGTCACCGAGAAGTGGGGCGAGGACAAGGTCGCGCAGATCGCCACCTTCGGCACGATCAAGGCGAAGGCCGCGATCAAGGACTCGGCGCGGGTGCTCGGCTTCCCGTACGCGGTCGGCGACCGGATCACCAAGGCGATGCCGCCGGCGGTGATGGGCAAGGACATCCCGCTCACCGGCATCTTCGACCCGAAGCACCCCCGCTACGCGGAGGCCGGCGAGATCCGGGGCCTCTACGAGTCGGACCCGGACGTCCGCAAGGTGATCGACACCGCCAAGGGCATCGAGGGGCTGATCCGGCAGACCGGTGTGCACGCCGCGGGCGTGATCATGTCCGCCGAGCCGATCATCGAGCACATCCCGCTGATGCGCCGCGACGCCGACGGCGCGATCATCACCCAGTTCGACTACCCGACCTGTGAGTCGCTCGGGCTGTTGAAGATGGACTTCCTCGGCCTGCGCAACCTCACGATCATCGACGACGCGGTCAAGAACATCGAGCTCAACCACGGCGAGAAGCTCGACCTGCTGGCGCTGCCGCTGGACGACAAGGCCGCGTACGAGCTGCTGGCCCGAGGGGACACCCTCGGGGTGTTCCAGCTCGACGGCGGGCCGATGCGCTCGCTGCTGCGGATGATGAAGCCGGACAACTTCGAGGACATCTCCGCCGTCCTGGCGCTGTACCGGCCCGGCCCGATGGGCGTCGACTCGCACACCAACTACGCGCTGCGCAAGAACGGCCTCCAGGAGATCACCCCGATCCACCCGGAGCTGGAGGAGCCGCTGCGGGAGATCCTGGCCCCGACCTACGGCCTGATCGTCTACCAGGAGCAGGTGCAGCGCGCCGCGCAGATCCTCGCCGGCTACACGCTCGGCCAGGCCGACCTGCTGCGGCGGGCGATGGGCAAGAAGAAGAAGGAGATCCTCGACAAGGAGTTCATCCCCTTCCGGGACGGCTGCCGCGAGCGCGGCTACTCCGACGAGGCGATCCAGGCGGTGTGGGACGTCCTGGTCCCGTTCGCCGGGTACGCCTTCAACAAGGCGCACTCCGCCGCGTACGGGCTGGTCTCCTACTGGACGGCGTACCTGAAGGCGCACTACCCGGCCGAGTACATGGCGGGTCTGCTCACCTCGGTGGGCGACGACAAGGACAAGATGGCGCTCTACCTGTCCGAGTGCCGTCGGATGCGCATCCAGGTGCTGCCGCCGGACGTCAACACCTCGGCCGGGCCGTTCACCCCGGTCGGCAAGGACATCCGCTTCGGCCTGGCCGCGGTCCGCAACGTCGGCGCGAACGTGGTCGCCTCGATCATGCGGTGCCGCGAGGAGAAAAGCCAGTACGCCGACTTCTACGACTTCCTGTCGAAGGTCGACGCGGTGGTCTGCAACAAGAAGACCATCGAATCGCTGATCAAGGCCGGTGCGTTCGACTCGCTGGGGCACCCGCGCAAGGGCCTGCTCGCCGTGCACGCCGACGCCATCGACGCGTACGCCGACGTCAAGCGCAAGGAGGCGGTCGGCCAGTACGACCTGTTCGGCGCGGGGTTCGGCGACGCGGACACCGGCACCACCACGGTGATGCCGACCATCGGCGAGGGGGAGTGGGACAAGCGCGACAAGCTCGCCTTCGAACGCGAGATGCTCGGGCTCTACGTCTCCGACCACCCGCTCTTCGGCCTGGAGCACGTCCTCGGCGCGGCGGCGGACACCACGATCGCCGCGCTCGCCGAGGAGGGCGCGGTGCCCGACGGGGCGGTGGTCACCCTCGCCGGCATCCTCTCCGGCGTGCAGCGCCGGGTCACCAAGCAGGGCCGGGCCTGGGCTTCGGCCACCCTGGAGGACCTGGCCGGCGGGGTGGAGACGCTCTTCTTCCCGAACACCTACGAGGTGATCGGGCAGTACATCGCCGAGGACGCCATCGTGGTGGTCAAGGGCCGGGTGGACCGCCGCGACGACACGCCCAGGATCATGGCGATGGACATGTCGATGCCGGACGTCACCAGCAACCCGGCCAACAAGCCGGTCACCCTCACCATCCCGGTGCACCGCTGCACCCCGCCGCTGGTGGAACGGCTCAAGGAGACCCTGGTGCTGCACCCCGGCGACACCGAGGTGCACGTCAAGCTGCTCAACGGCGGCAAGACGACGACCCTGCGGCTGGGCCCGTTCCGGGTGGCGGCGACCACCGCGCTGATGGGCGACCTGAAGAGCGTGCTCGGCCCGGCCAACGTGAGCTGACCGACCGGCTGCCCGGTCACGTCGGCCGGTACTCGACCTCGGGGCGCCCGGGGGTGCCGTAGCGGGGGCTGCGGACCGCCCGGTCGATGGTCACCAGGTACTCCAGATAGCGCCGGGCGGTCACCCGGGAGATGCCGGTGCGCCGGCTCACCTCGGTCGCGGAGAGCCCGACCTCGCCGTCGGTGGGCGTGGACCGCGGCCGGTCGGCCAGGGCGGAGAGCACCCGGTGCAGGGTCTGCACGTCCAGCCCCTTGGGCAGGGTGTGCGGGGCGGCGCCGCGCAGGGTGGCGAACATCCGGTCCACCTCGTGCTGGGCGGCCACCTCGCCGTCGGCGAGCGCCTGCCGGCGGTAGTCGGCGTAGCGCTCCAGCTTGTCGCGGAAGGCGGCGAAGGTGAACGGCTTGAGCAGGTAGTGGGTCACCCCGAGGGAGACCGCGGTACGGACCACCGCGAGATCCCGGGCCGAGGTCACCGCGAGCACGTCGACGCTGCTGCCCGCCGCGCGCAACGCCCGGCAGACGTCCAGGCCGTGCACGTCGGGCAGGCGGAAGTCCAGCAGCACCAGGTCGATGCCCGCGCCGCCGTGCCGGCGCAGCGCGGCCATCGCCTCCCGGCCGGTGTGCGCCACCCCGGCCACCACGAAACCCGGCACCCGCTCGGTGTACGCGGTGTGCGCCTCGGCCAGCAGCGGCTCGTCCTCGACCACCAGCACCCGGATGCCGGTCATCGCGCCTCGCCGTGTCCGACCGGCAGCCGGACGGTGAAGAGGCTTCCGCCGTCGCCCGAACGGCCCACCTCGTAGCGCCCCCCGTGCCGGCGGACCACCTGCCCGACCAGCGCCAGGCCGAGGCCGCGGCCGGCGCTCTTGGTGGACCAGCCGCGCCGGAACGCGTCGTCGACCCGCTCCGGGTCCAGCCCTGGGCCGTTGTCACCGACCCGGACCACCAGGTCGCCGTCGACCGCGCCGACGAAGACCCGGACGCGCCGCGGCGGCGCGTTGCCGGCGACCGCCTCCAGCGCGTTGTCCACCAGGTTGCCCACCACGGTGAGCAGGTCGGCGCCGGGCAGCGGGCTGCCGTCGAGCCGGCACTCCGGGTCGATCACCAGGTCCACGCCGCGCTCACCGGCCTGGGCCGACTTGCCCAGCAGCAGGGCGGCCAGGGCCGGCTCGGTCACCGCGCCGACCACCCGGTCGGTGAGCTGCTGCGCCGCGGCCAGGTCCCGGGTGCCCAGGCGCACCGCCTCGTCGGTCCGGCCCAGCTCCACGAGGGTCAGCACGGTGTGCAGGCGGTTGGCCGACTCGTGGGTCTGCGCCTGCAACGCCTCGGTCAACGCGCGTACCGAGTCGAGTTCGCTGGCGAGCGTGCGCAGCTCGGTCTGGTCGCGCAGGGTGAGCACCGTGCCGAGCGCGACGCCCTCGAAGTGGGCGGTCCGCTGGTTGGCGACCAGCACCCGGTCACCGGCCAGGACGGGCTCGTCGTGGGCCTCCCGGGCCGACGTCAGCAGCTCGGCCACCGCGGGCGGCAGGTCGATCCCGGCCACCGGCCGGTCGGTCAGCGGCGCGTCCGCGTCCAGCCCGAGCAGCCGGCGGCCCTCGTCGTTGACCAGCGCCACCCGGCGGTCGGTGGTCAGCACCAGCAGGCCCTCCCGCACCGAGTGCAGCACCGCGTCGTAGTACTCGTACATCCGGGTCATCTGGGCCGGGCCGAGGCCGTGCGTCTGCCGACGCAGCCGACGGCTGAGCAGCCACGAGCCGGTGGCGGCGAGGGCGAGCGCCGGTGCGGCGACGCCGAGCAGCACCGGCCACTGGCCGAGCAGCTTGCGGTCGATCGCCTCGGTGGTGATGCCGACCGAGACCAGGCCGACGATCCGCTCGTCGTCGTAGACGGGCACCACCGCGCGCACCGACTCGCCGAGCGTGCCGACGTTGGTGGTGGTGAACGGCCGGCCGGCCAGCGCCGGCGCGATGTCGCCGACGAACCGCTGGCCGATCCGCTCGGGGTGCGGGTGCGTGTACCGGGTGCGGTCGGGGGCCATCACCACCACGAAGTCGGTGCCGGTCGCCACCCGGGTGGACTCCGCGTACGGCTGGAGGGCGGCGCTGGGGTCGGCGCTGCGCAGCGCCGCGCGGACGTCGGGGGAGCGGGCGACGGTCTGCGCCACCGCGAGCACCTCCTCCTGCGCCGCCTGGCGGGAGTCGCTGCGGGCCAGCCAGACGGCCCCGGCGGCGCCGGCCAGGACGAGCAGGGTCACCACCACGGCCTGGAGGGCGAAGAGTTGCCCCGCGATGCTCCACTGCCGCCGGGCCACGTTTCCCCTCCTCGTCCGCGCCGTGGTCACCGGCGCGCGTCGCCCCGTGCTCCGACGGGATGAACAGAATGACCGCAAGGCTGTCTTGTGGTGAGACGGGCTTCACATTGTCGACATGGACACCACCACATCCACCACCACACCGTTACCCCCGGCCCGTCGGGACCGTACCCGTTACCTCTACCTGGCCGTCATCGTGGCCGTGCTGGCCGGCGTCGTGGTCGGCCTCGCCGCTCCCGAGGTCGGCAAGGAACTCAAGCCGCTCGGCACGGGCTTCGTCAACCTGATCAAGATGATGATCAGCCCGGTCATCTTCTGCACCATCGTGCTCGGCGTCGGCTCGGTCCGGCAGGCGGCGAAGGTCGGCAAGGTCGGCGGGCTCGCCCTCGGCTACTTCGTGGTCATGTCGACCGTCGCGCTCGCCATCGGCCTGGTGGTCGGCAACCTCATCCACCCCGGCTCCGGGCTCGACCTGGGGCAGGACCTGGCCGGCTCGGGCAAGGCGGCCGCCGGTGACGAGGCCGGCGGGACCGTCGACTTCCTGCTCGGCGTCATCCCGACCACGCTCTTCTCCGCGTTGACCGAGGGGGAGGTGCTCCAGACGCTACTCGTGGCGCTGCTGGTCGGCTTCGCCGTGCAGAGCCTGGGCCGGCGCGGCGAGCCGGTGCTGACCGCCGTGGGCCTGGTCCAGCGGGTGGTCTTCAAGGTGCTCGCCATGATCATGTGGCTGGCCCCGATCGGCGCGTTCGGCGCGATCGCCGCGGTGGTCGGGGCGACCGGGATGGACGCGCTGAAGAGCCTGGCGCAGATCATGCTCGGCTTCTATGCAACCTGCCTGATCTTCGTGCTGGTGGTGCTCGGCGCGCTGCTGTGGTTCGTGGCCCGCATCTCGATCTTCTCGCTGCTGCGCTACCTCGGCCGGGAGTTCCTGCTGATCCTGTCGACGTCGTCCTCGGAGTCGGCGCTGCCGCGGCTGATCGCCAAGATGGAGCACGTCGGGGTGAGCAAGCCGGTGGTCGGCCTCACGGTGCCCACCGGGTACTCGTTCAACCTGGACGGCACGGCGATCTACCTGACCATGGCATCACTGTTCATCGCCGACGCGCTGGGCAAGCCGCTGTCGATCGGCGAGCAGGTGTCGCTGCTGCTGTTCATGATCATCGCGTCGAAGGGGGCGGCTGGGGTGACGGGCGCCGGCCTGGCCACGCTCGCCGGTGGGCTCCAGTCGCACCGGCCGGACCTGGTCGACGGCGTCGGTCTGATCGTGGGGATCGACCGGTTCATGTCGGAGGCGCGGGCGCTGACCAACTTCGCCGGCAACGCGGTCGCGACCGTGCTGGTCGGGACCTGGACGGGGGAGTTCGACCGGGACAAGGCCGGTCGGGTGCTGCGCGGCGACGACCCGTTCGACGAGTCGACCATGCTCGACGAGGACGCCGACGAGGACGGGTCCGCCCCGCGGCGGCCGGCCGACGAGCCGGCCGCGCCGGTCGGCGTACCGGCCTGAGGTCGCGGTCGCGACCCCGGACGGCGCGCTGACCTGCCGGCGATCGGTGGTTGCTCCCGGGTGGCCGGTCTTGGGATGCTTCGCGCATGTCCTCCCTCCCGGCCACCTTCGCTGAAGACGTCATCGACCAACCGGCCAAGGCCCAGTTCGAGGTGTTTCTCGACGAGCATCGGCGGGCGCTCAACGCCTGCCTGGACGGGCTGACCGAGGAGCAGGCGCGCCGATCGTTGGTGCCCTCCCGGACCACGCTGCTGGGCCTGGTGAAGCATGCGACGTTCGTGGAGAAGGTCTGGTTCGACGAAGCCGTCACGTGCCGGTCGCGCGCCGAGATCGGCATTCCCGCCACGCCCGACGAGTCGTTCGTCCTCGACGGCGACGACACCATCGCCACCGTCCGGCGAGCGCACGACGAAGCATGCGACGCGTCTCGCCGCGCGACGTCGTCACTCGGGTTGGACGACATGCTCCGCGGCAATCGGCGTGGCCCGCTCCCGCTGCGCTGGGTGTACCTGCACGTGCTGGCCGAGCTGGCTCAGCACTGCGGGCACGCGGACATCCTGCGCGAGCAACTCCTCAGCGAGTAGCGCGCCCGTCCCGTCGGCCGTCCGGCAGCGGGTGCGCTCCAGGCGGGCTGCTCGCTACGGTCGTCGGTGCCGAGGTTTCCCGACCGCTCGAGGAGTGATCGTATGCCCCCCTCTCCGTCCCGGCTCTTCGCGGAGATCGCGACCGCCGAGCGGCCGGCGCAGACCACGGTGCTCATGCGCCGTGCCGTGGTGCTGGGCGGCAGCATCGCCGGACTGATGGCGGCCCGGGTGCTGAGTGACCACGCCGAGGAGGTGCTGATCGTCGAGCGCGATCCGTCCGACGTGGACGACGGGCCCCGGCCGGGTGTGCCGCAGGGCAGTCAGGTGCACGCGCTGCTGCCCGCCGGTCAGGTCCAGTTGGAACGGTGGTTCCCCGGCATCGTCGACGAGGCGCACGCGCTCGGTGCCCCGCCGCCGCCCAGCGACGAGGGCGCGGCGAAGATCTTCGTGAACGGGGTGCTGGGGCTGCCGCCGGCACCGTCCGGCACGGGTCCGACGCTGATCACCACGCGACCGTTCCTGGAGGCACTGGTCCGCCGGCGGACGCTCGCCGTGGGCAACGTCCGGATGGTGTACGGCCGTGCGGACGGCCTGGTCTTCGCCGACCGGAGGGTCACCGGCGCCCGGTACGTGCCCGAGGGCGGTGGTGAGCCGGTGGTCGAACCGGCGGACCTGGTCGTCGACGCGATGGGGCGGTCCAGCCGGCTGAGCGACTGGCTGGCCGGCAACGGGTGGCCCCGCCCGCCGATGCAGCGGATGCCGATCAAACTGAACTACGCGACCGCGCTCTTCACGCAGGACGAGAAGGTCAGCGACGCCTGGGTGGTGGTCTACCACACCATGGCGGGCAAGGGTCGTACCGCGCGGATCGGCGGGATCAACTCGGTCGAGGGGGACCGCTGGATCATGCTGGTGGCCGGCTACGACGAGGACCGGCCCAGCCGCGACGTCGCCGACTTCACCGCCCGCTGCCGGGAGCACTATCCCCCGATGTTCGGGGACATCGCGGAGTACGGCGAGATGCTCGGCGGCGTGGTCACGTACCACCAGGCCGACAGCCGGCGCCGGGACTTCCACAAGCTCGACCGGATGCCCGCCGGACTGGTCGCCGCCGGGGACGCCATCGCCTCCTTCAACCCGGTGTACGGCCAGGGCATGACCTCCGCGATGCTGCACGCCTCCTGCCTGTCGGCGTACCTGCGGTCGAACCCGGACCTGCACGGGGAGCCGGCGCGGGCGTACTTCGATCGGGTCCGGGTGATCGTCGATGCCGCCTGGCGGACCTCCACCACCGCCGACATCGAGCTCCCCCACGTCGACGGCCCGTACCCGCCGGGGTACCGGGTCACCAAGTGGTTCGGTGACCTGCTCTTCCGGACCTCGCAGACCGATCCGGTGCTCAACGCCCGGCTGGGCCGGGTCACCACCATGCTCGACCATCCGGCGACGTTGAGCCGGCCCGGCACCCTGCTCCGGGCGCTCCGGCTCGGCCTGTTCCGGCGCCGGGCCGCCAGCGGATCGACCACCGACCCCCGGCGGTCGTAGCAGTCGCCGGACCGGTCGGTGCCCATCGGTGGGCCGCAGGCCGCCGGTCGCGGATTGGCCGTGCCCGTCGGAGGCCACCGCGCCTAGCGTCGGTGGCGTGGACATCGCGCAGGCGCAGCAGTTGTGGAAGCCGGAACCCGGCTGGTTGAACACCGCCTCCTACGGGCTCCCGCCCGAGCCGGCCTGGACGGCCTTGCAGGAGGCGCTGGTCGACTGGCGGACCGGGAGCAGCTCCTGGGAGGGCTGGGGGGAGTCCGTGGACCGGTCCCGGGCCGCGTTCGCCGGGCTGATCGGCGTACCGGCCGGGGACGTGGCGGTCGGCGCGGCCGTGTCCCAGCTCCTCGCACCGGTCGCGGCGGCCCTCCCGGCGGGCGCGAACGTGCTGGTCCCCGAGGTCGAGTTCACCTCGAACCTGTTTCCCTGGCTGGTTCAGCAGGAGCGCGGCGTCCGGGTCCGCACCGTGCCGCTGGCGGGGCTGGTCGACGCGATCGACGCCGGCACCGATCTGGTCGCGTTCAGCCTGGTGCAGTCCGCCGACGGCGCCGTGGCGGCGTACGACGAGATCGTGGCCGCGGCCCGGGCGCACGGTGCGCTGGTCGCGGTGGACGCGACCCAGGCGTGCGGTTGGCTGCCGTTCGACGGGAGCCGGGCCGACGTGGTGGCGGTGGGCGGGTACAAGTGGCTGATGGGCCCGCGCGGCTGCGCGTACGCCTACCTGGCGCCCGAGCTGCGCGAGCGGCTGCGTCCGGACGCCGCCGGCTGGTACGCGGGCGCTGACCCGCACGCCTCCTACTACGGCCCGCCGCTGCGGCTGGCCGACGACGCCCGCCGGTTCGACATCTCGCCCGCCTGGTTCAGCTGGGTCGGCGCGGCGCCCGCACTGGAGGTGATCGCCGAGATCGGCGTGCCGGCGATCCGGGAGCACGACGTGGCGCTGGCCAACCGGTTCCTGACCGGGCTGGGCCGGCCGCCGGGGGAGAGCGCCATCGTCGTGGTCGACGTGCCCGACGCCGAGCAGCGGCTGGAGCGGGCCGGCATCCGGGCGGCGGTGCGCGCCGGGCGGGTCCGCGCCTCCTTCCACGTGTACTCCACCGAGGCCGACGTGGACGCCGCCCTGACGGCGCTGACCGGCTGAGCCCGGGTCACCCGGCAGGCGAGCGGGCGGGTGGGCGGCGCTCACCGCCGCCCACCCGAGCGGCCCGGCTCACCGGGCCGCCAACTCCTCGACCCGGGCCGCCGGCTGCTCGATGCTCGTCATCGGCTCCGGACGGGCCACCTGAGGCGTGCCGGGCCGGCCCGGCCAGAGCACCCGGGCGACGATGCCCGGCGCGAAGAGCCCCGGCGGCGGCGTCATCAGGTTCGCGACGCTCAGGAAACGCCGCCCGACCTCGGGGTGCCGCGCGGCGGCGGCGTGCAGCCGGGTGACGTACCCGTTGAGGAACCGGGTCCGGCGGCTGCGCGGCCCGGCGATGGTCGGGTGGCGCAGGTCCGCGCCGACGGCCATGTCCCACGGCACGTCCACCACCTTGGCCGCGCCGGCGAAGAAGCGGCGGGGCAGCTCCCGCCGGCCCTGCCGGAGGCAGTCGCGCAGCACCATGGCCTCCACCGCGGCCACCGTCATGCCCTGCCCGTACGCCGGGTTGAAGCTGCACATCGCGTCGGCGACCGCGAGGAAACCCTCCGGCAGGCGGGTGAGGTGCTCGTAGCGGCGGCGCACGCTGGTGGGCAGCCGCATCCGGGTGGGCGGGCCGAGCGGCTCCGCCCGGCTCAGCAGCGCGTGCAGCTCCGGGGCGGGCAGCCGCCCGGCGAAGGCGAGGTAGCCCTCACCGTCGGTGGGCGGGGCCTGGTCCGGGCCGATGCCCAGCAGGGTGACCATCCACCGGTCGCCCTCCGCCGCGATGGCCACCCCGCCGTACGGGGCGGCCGGCGACGGGCTGCTGATGAAGGCGGACCAGTTGGTGTCGCCAGGGACCCGGCGGTAGTCGCGGGAGACGTACACCGTCCGGGGGTCCACCCGGTCCTCGACGGGCGGCTGGTAGCCCAGCTCGGCGAGCCAGGTGGGGCCGCGGTTGCCGCGGCCGGTCGCGTCGACGACCAGGTCGGCGTCGTGGTGTTCCTCCGCGCCGCCCCGGGGCAGGACGCGGGCGCCGGTGACGGTGCCACCGTCGGCGAGCAGCCCCACCGCCTCGCACCGGTCCCGGACCTCCACGGTGGGCAGTGCCCGGACCCGGTCCCGGACGTACGCCTCCAGGGCGGGCCGGCTGACGCAGAGCCCCTCCAGCCCGGAGGCGACCCGGGGGATCCGGTGGCCGTCGTTGACCCAGAGGCAGTCCCGCTGGATGTCGATGGCGGCGGCGCCCTGGGCGGTGAGGTCGGCGGTCAGGCCGGGGAAGAGCTCTTCGAGGACCTGGCGGCCCCGGGCGAGCAGGCCGTGCGAGTGCCCGCTCTGCGGCACGCCCTTGCGGTCGGCGGCCTCCGTCGGCAGCTCGTCGCGATCAAAGACGGTCACCTTCGCGTACGACTCGCTGAGCACCCGCGCGGCGAGCAGGCCGCCGATGCTGCCGCCGAGGACGACCGCCCGCCCGGTCACATTGGTGGTGGACACGGTTGACTCCGTTCATCAAATGGATGTCAACAGTGAGCGGCATGGCAGCACCGCGGCGAAAGCGAATTGTCGGACGGCTAGCTGACAGTCGATTTCCCGTCGACCGGCCCGCCCTTTCCGATCAGTCGGCAGAGCGGTTATCGGCAAGCAGAATCCCTGCTCAGGGCGTACCTCTGAGGTTCGCCGACCGGCCTGGTGACCGCCGTCTCAGTCGTCTACCGGTCACGATTCACCGACGGTCGGCGCACCGAAAGGACGACCGGCGGACCTGGCCGATCAGGCACCGGGACAGCCGAAAGAAATGAGCAGCCGGTCCGAAATCAGGCCAGGTGACCGCCGATCTTCGTGTACCCGCGCAGCAGGTCCCGCGAGATGATCAGTCGCTGCATCTCGTCGGTCCCTTCGAAGATCCGGTAGAGCCGCACCTGCCGGTACCAGCGCTCGACGGGCAGTTCCCGGGTGTAGCCCATGCCGCCGTGGATCTGGAGCACCCGGTCCACCACTCTGTTGACCATGCCGGCGCCGTAGAGCTTGCCCATGGACGAGGCGTGCCGCGGGTCCATGCCCTGGTCGACCGTCCACGCGGAGCGCAGCACCAGCCAGCGGGCCGCCTCCAGCTCGGTCTCCGAGTCGGCGATCATCCACTGGATGGCCTGGTTGGTGCTGATCTTCGCGCCGAAGGTCTCCCGGGTGTTGGCGTAGTCGATGGCCATCTGCAACGCCCGCTCGGCGATGCCGATGGCGTGCGAGGGGATCGTGTAGCGGCCCTTGCCGATCCACTCCATGCCGAGCGTGAAGCCCTGGCCGATCTCGCCGAGGATGTTGCGGTGCGGCACCCGTACCCCGTCGAAGATCAGCGACGCGGGGCCGCCCTCGCCCATGGTCTGGATGAACTCCGAGCGCCAGCCCATCGCCCGGTCCACCAGGAACGCGGTCGCCCCGCCGTTGCGGGCGCCCTTCTCCCGGTCGGTCACCGCGACCACGATGGCGAAGTCGGCGTCGTGGCCGTTCGTGATGAAGGTCTTCTCCCCGTCGAGGATCCAGTCGTCGCCGTCGCGGCGGGCCGACAGCCGGATGTTCGCCGCGTCGGACCCGGCCCCCGGCTCGGTGATGGCGAAGCAGGAGATCCGCTCGCCCTCGATGGTGGGCAGCAGGAACTCCCGCTTCTGCTCCTCGGTGGCGTGGAAGAGGATGTTGTCGGCCTCGCCGCCGAAGCGGAACGGCACGAAGCTGCGCCCCAGCTCCGTCCAGATCAGCGACTGCATGACGGCGGGCAGGTCCATCCCGCCGTACTCCTCCGGGGTGGCCAGCCCCCAGAAGCCGAACTTCTTCGCCTTCTGCTGCAGCTCCCGCAGCTCGTCGCGGGTCACGCCGGGCTGGTGCGCGCGCTCCCGGCGCAGCACCTCCTGCTCCAGCGGCATCACCTCCCGGGTGATGAACGACCGGACGGTGTCCCGGATCGCCCGCTCCTCGTCGGTCAGTGAGAAGTCCATGCTGGTCCCTTCCGCCGTCGTGGTCGCCGTCCCGCTTAAACTAGCGGTGTAAGTTTTCTGGCGTCCAGACCTCCGAGGAGTCCGTGTGCCCCGACCCCGGCAGCCCGTGCTCACCCGGGACCGCATCGTCGCCGCGGCCCTGGCCCTGATCGACGCCGACGGGCCGGCCGCCTTCTCCACCCGGCGGCTCGCCGCCGCGCTCGGCGTACGCGGACCCTCGCTCTACAACCACTTCGCCAACCGCGAGGCGATCCTGGACGCGGTCGCCGACAGCGTCACCGCCACCGTGGACGTCAGCGCCTTCGCCCGCCACGACTGGCGCGAGGCGCTGCGCCGCTGGGCCTGGTCGTACCGGGCGGCGCTCACCGCGCACCCGAACGTCGTGCCGTACCTGGCCCAGGGCCCCGGGCGGCGCCCGGCCGCGCTGGCCATGGCCGACGTGGTCTACGGGGCGCTGGTCAAGGCCGGTTGGCCGCCCGCGCGCGCCACCCACGTCGGCGCGGCGATGCGGTACTTCGTGGCCGGGTCGGCGCTCGGCTCGTTCGCCCGCGGCTTCGTCGAGGACCCCGAGCTGTACGCCGCGCACTACCCGCACCTGGGCCAGGCGCACCGGCTCGCCGAGCACCAGCTCAGCGTGGACACCGGCGCCTTCGCCCTCGGCCTGGACGCGCTGCTGCACGGCCTGGCCGACGAGCACCGGCGCATCGTCGCCGCGGTGGAACCACCCGGGACGAACGGGTAGCGTCAAAACTCCCAGCGCTAGTTTCCTCACCCCCGAAGGACGACATGGATCTCGCCGCCGCGCCCACCGCGCTCCTGGTCCGCCGTCACCTGTACCTCGGCGGCGCCTGGGTCGACCCGTCCGACAGCGCACCGATCGCCGTCGAGAACCCGGCCACCGGGGAACTCGTCGGGCAGGTGCCGGCCGGCACCCCGGCCGACGTCGATGAGGCCGTCGCCGCCGCCCGGGCCGCCTTCCCCGGCTGGGCCGCCACCGCGCCGGCCGAGCGCGCCGCCCACCTCGACCGGCTGCACGCCGCGCTCACCGCCCGCGCCGACGACATCGCCCGGACCGTCGCGCTCGAACTCGGCACCCCGCTCAAGCTGGCCGCCCGGGTGCAGACCGGCCTGCCGCTGACCGTGCTGCGCGACTGCGTCGAACTGGCCGCCCGGCCGCCCGCCGAGGAGACCATTGGCAACTCGCTCGTCGTCCGCGAACCGGTCGGCGTGGTCGGGGCGATCACCCCGTGGAACTACCCGCTGCACCAGGTCGTCGCCAAGCTGGCGCCCGCCCTGGCCGCCGGCTGCACCGTGGTGCTCAAGCCCAGCGAGCTGACCCCGCTGACGGCGTACCTGCTCTTCGACGCGGTCGCCGAGGCCGGGCTCCCCGCCGGTGTGGTCAACCTGGTCCCCGGCACCGGGCCGGTGGTCGGCGAGGCCCTGGCCGGGCACCCCGACGTGGACATGGTCTCGTTCACCGGTTCCACCGCCACCGGCCGCCGGATCGCCCACCTCGCCGCCGACCGGATCGCCCGGGTCGCCCTGGAACTCGGCGGCAAGTCGGCCAACCTGATCCTCGCCGACGCCGACCTGCCCACCGCCGTCAAGGTCGGGGTGGGCAACGCGCTGCTCAACTCCGGGCAGACCTGCACCGCCTGGACCCGGATGCTGGTCCACCGCGACCGGTACGACGAGGCGCTGGAGCTGGTGGCCCGGGCCGTCGCGGCGTACCGGCCGGGGGACCCGTTCGACCCGGCCACCCGGCTCGGCCCGCTGGTCTCCGCCGCCCAGGCCGAGCGCGTCCGCGGGCACGTCGACCGCGCCCTCGCCGACGGGGCGCGCCTCGTCGCCGGTGGCCCGGACGCCCCGCTGCCGCCTCGGGGGCACTTCGTCGCCCCGACCGTCCTGGCCGACGTGCACCCCGACAGCGCGCTCGCCCAGGAGGAGGTCTTCGGCCCGGTGCTCGCCGTGCTCCCGTTCGGCGACGACGACGAGGCCGTCGCCATCGCCAACAACTCCCGGTACGGGCTGGCCGGCGCGGTCTGGTCCGCCGACGCCGACCGGGCGCTGGCGGTCGCCCGGCGGCTGCGTACCGGCCAGGTGGACGTCAACGGCGGTGCGTTCAACCCGCTCGCCCCGTTCGGCGGCTACCGGCAGTCCGGCCTCGGCCGGGAGCTGGGCCCGTACGGCATCGACGAGTTCTGCGAGATCAAGGCGATCCAGCGGTGAGGGCGCTGGTCGCCCGCGCGCCCGGCGCGCCGCTGCGGGTCGAGCAGGTACGCCTGCCCGCGCCCGGCCCCGGCGAGCTGCGGGTGCGCATCCGCGCCGCCGGTGTCTGCCACTCCGACCTGTCCATGGTCAACGGCACCCTCGCGCCCGCGTACCCGCTGGTGCTGGGGCACGAGGCGGCCGGTGTGGTGGTCGAGGCCGGCCTCGACGCCGGGGTGCCGGTCGGCACGCAGGTGGTGCTGAACTGGGCGCCGGCCTGCCGGCGGTGCTGGCACTGCCGGCACGACGAGCCCTGGCTCTGCGCCGCCAACACCGCCCCCGCCGTGCCGCGCGGCGAGACCGCCGACGGCGTCGGTCTGCACGTCACGCTCGGGCTCGGCGCGTTCGCCGAGGAGGTGGTGGTGCCCGAGGCCGCCGTGGTCGCGGTCCCCGGCGACCTGCCGCCCGAGCGGGCCGCCCTGCTCGGCTGCGCCGTGCTCACCGGCACCGGCGCGGTCCGCAACACCGCCCGCGTCGCGGCCGGCCAGTCGGTCGCGGTGATCGGCCTCGGCGGGGTCGGCCTGTCGGTGCTCACCGCCGCCCGGGCCGCCGGCGCCACCCCGATCGTCGCCGTCGACGTGGCCGAGGCCAAGCGGGGCCTGGCCCGCGCCGCCGGGGCCACGCACTTCCTCGCGCCCGACGACCGGCTGTCGAAGGAGATCCGGGCGCTCACCGAGGGGCGCGGCGTCGACCACGCCTTCGAGTGCGTGGGGCGGGCGGCCACCATCCGGACGGCCTGGCGGCTCACCCGGCGCGGGGGCGCGGTCACCGTGGTCGGCATGGGCGGCAAGGACGACCTGCTCAGCCTCTCCGCGCTGGACATCTTCCACTCCGCCCGGACGCTGCGCTCCTCGGTGTACGGCTCGTCCGACCCGGACCGGGAGGTGCCTGGCCTGGCCCGCGAGGTCGGCGACGGCAGGCTCGACCTGGGTCCGCTGATCAGCGGACTGATCACCCTCGACGAGGCGCCGGAGGCGTTCGACCGGCTCGCCCGCGGCGAGGGCGCCCGCTGGGTGGTCACCTTCCCCGACTGACGGTCGGCGGGCGGGGCCGGCCCCGCCCTCGATGCCCTCGACGCAGTGGGTCCGGGCGGGGGCATGGCCGGCCGCGCCAGCCCCGCCCCCGCCGGTCAGGTGGCCGGGCCACATGGGAGCGGTGTCGCCGAGTGCGCGCTCACCCCGGTCGATCCCTTCCGGCCCGCTCCCGGCCCACGCTCATGTCGGCCGGCCCCCCGCCGGGCGGCCGGAAAGTGTGGCGGACCGACATGGCTGCACTCCGGCCGTTCCCCGTAGGTTTCCTCCACGCGACGGCCCTGTGACCTCGGTCACCGACCCGGTCGTCGCAGTGACCTGCGGAGGATGAGGCGATGGCCGGGCAAGCGCTCCTGTCGGCGCGCGGGCTGACCCGTGACTTCCGGGGCTTTCGCGCGGTCGACCACGTCGACCTCGACATCGCACCGGAGAGCGTGCACGCGCTCGTCGGCCCCAACGGCGCCGGCAAGACCACCCTGTTCAACCTGCTCACCGGCTTCCTGCCGCCGACCGGCGGCCGGATCGAACTCGACGGCCGGGACGTGACCGGGCTGCCCCCGGAACAGGTCGCCCGGCTCGGGGTGGCCCGCTCGTTCCAGATCACCAGCCTCTTTCCGCAGCTGTCCGCCCGCGAGCACGTGGAGCTGGCGTTGCAGAGCCCGAGCGGGCTCGGCTGGCGCTTCTGGCGCTCCGCGAAGCTGATGGGCCGCTACCGGGAGCGGGCCGACGAACTGCTGGACATGGTCGGGCTCGGCGCGCTGGCCGAGGCCCCGGCCGAGGCGCTGGCCTACGGGCGCAAGCGCGCCCTGGAACTGGCCATCGCCCTCGCCCTGGACCCGAAGGTGCTGCTGCTCGACGAGCCGACCGCCGGGATGGGGCTGGAGGACGTCGACCGCACGGTGGACCTGATCGCCCGGGTCCGGGCCGGCCGGACCGTGGTCATGGTCGAGCACAACATGAGCGTCGTCGGCCGGCTCGCCGACACCGTCACCGTGCTGCAGGCCGGCACGGTGCTGGTCGAGGGCCCCTACGAGCAGGTCCGCGCCGACGAGCGGGTCATCACCGCCTACCTGGGAGCCGCTGATGCTGCGCATTGACACCCTCTCCGCCTTCTACGGCGAGGCGCAGGTGCTGCGGGAGGTGAGCCTGGAGGTGGCCGCCGGTGAGGTGGTCACCCTGGTCGGGCGAAACGGCGCCGGCAAGTCCACCCTGCTGCGCTGCGTGATGGGGCTGCACCCCGGCCAGCGCGGCACCGTCGAGCTGGACGGGCGGGACATCAGCCGGCTGCCGGCGTACAAGCGAGCGCGGCTCGGGCTCGGCTGGGTGCCCGACGACCGGGGTGCGTACGCCACCCTCAGCGTCACCGAGAACCTGACCCTGCCACCCCGGGTCGGCCCGGACCCGTGGCCGCTGGAGCGGGTGTACGAGGCGTTCCCCGCCCTCTACACCCGGCGCGACTCGGCGGCCACCATGCTCTCCGGCGGCGAGCAGCAGATGCTCGCCCTGGCCCGGGTGCTGCGGATGGGCGCCCGGCTGCTGCTCTGCGACGAGCCCACCGAGGGGCTGTCGCCGCTGCTCGTGCAGCAGGTCGGCGACCTGCTGCGGGAGGCCAAGAAGCACGGGGTCACCGTGCTGCTGGTCGAGCAGAACCTGCACTTCGCCACCGGCGTCGCCGACCGGCACTACCTGCTGGCCGAGGGACGCGTCGTGGAGGCGATGGCGAACTCCGAGGTGCGCTCGCGGGAGCGCGAGCTACTGGCGTACCTCGGGATCTGAATCATTTCGACGGCTGACCCGCGCGGTATCCGCGCGGACGAAAGGGATGGACATGCGTAGGAGCGTGGGTGTGGCCGCCGCGTCGGCGGCGGTGCTGCTGGCCGCGGGGTGCGGCGGCGGTGGGCCGCAGTCCGGCGGCGACCAGAAGCTGACCGGCGGCAAGATCGTGCTGGGCGTGCTCAACGACCAGTCCGGGGCCTACTCGGAGCTGTCCGGGAAGAACTCGGTCAAGGCCGTGGAGATGGCCATCGCCGACTTCAAGGCCAAGCACGGCGACAAGGCGGTGACCACCGACATCACCGTCGAGACCGCCGACCACCAGAACAAGCCGGACGTGGCCAACGCCAAGGCGCAGGAGATGTACGACCGCAAGGGCGTCGACCTGATCCTCGACGTGCCGACCTCCTCGGCGGCGCTGAAGGTCGCCGACGTGGCGAAGGAGAAGAAGAAGCTCTACTTCAACATCGGCGCGGCGACCACCGACCTGACCGGCAAGAGCTGCAACAAGTACACGTTCCACTACGCGTACGACACGTACATGCTGGCCAACGGCACTGGCAGGACCACCACGGAGCAGGTCGGCAAGAACTGGTACATCCTGTACCCGAACTACGCCTTCGGCCAGGACATGGAGAAGAGCTTCTCCACCGCCATCACCGCCGCCGGCGGCACCGTGGTCGGCAAGGACGGCGCGCCGTTCCCGAACACCACCGGCGACTACTCCACCTTCCTGCTCAAGGCGCCGACGCTCACCCCGAAGCCGCAGGTGCTCGGCACCATGCAGGCCGGTGCCGAGCTGGTCAACGTGGTCAAGCAGTACAACGAGTTCAAGCTGCGGGACAAGGGCGTCGGGCTGGCGGTCGGCCTGATGTTCATCACCGACATCCACTCGCTGACCCCGGCCGCGCTCGCCGGCACCACCTACACCGACGCCTGGTACTGGAACTTCGACCAGCAGAACCGCGAGTTCGCCGACCGGTTCCAGAAGGAAACCGGCACCCGGCCGTCGTTCGCGCACGCGGCCAACTACTCCGCCGCCACCCAGTACCTGGAGGCCGTGCAGGCCGCCGGCACCGACGAGGCGGACACCGTGGTCAAGGGGCTGGAGGGCAAGGAGGTCAACGACGTCTTCCTGCGCAACGGCAAGATCCGCGCCGAGGACCACCGGGTCATCCACGACGCGTACCTGGCCCAGGTGAAGCCGCAGGCCGAGGTCGCCGAGCCCTGGGACTACGTGAAGGTCCTCAAGACCATCCCCGCCGCCGAGGCGTTCCGCGCCCCGTCCCCGGACTGCAAGCTGTGACCGGTTTCCTCCAGAACACGTTCAACGGGCTGGTGAGCGGGGCGTTCTACGCCCTGCTCGCCCTCGGGCTCGCGGTCATCTTCGGCATGCTCCGGGTGGTGAACTTCGCCCACGGCGCGTTCTACATGCTCGGCGCCTTCGGCGCGTACGTGCTGCTGGCCGAGGCGGGCGTGCCGTTCTGGGCGGCGCTGGTGATCATGCCGGTGTCGCTCGCCGTGGTCGGCATGGCCCTGGAACGGGCCGTCATCCACCGGCTCACCCGGCTCGACCCGCTCTACAACTTCCTGCTCACCTTCGGCCTGACGCTCATCCTGCAGGACCTGGTGAAGACCCGCTACGGCGTGCAGTCCAGTCCGTACGCCACCCCCGACGAGCTCAGCGGCTCGGTCGACTTCGGACTCTTCGACTTCCCGACGTACCGGGTCTTCATCCTCTGCTTCGCGGTGCTGCTCTGCGTCGCGGTGTGGTGGGTGCTCACCCGTACCCGGATCGGCATGGTGGTCCGGGCGTCGACCGAGCGGCCGGAGCTGACCCGCGCGTTCGGCATCGACGTCGGGCGGTGGGTGACGCCGGTCTTCGGCTTCGGCATCGGCCTGGCCGGGCTCGCCGGGGTGCTCGCCGCGCCGATGCGGGCGGTGAACCCGCTGATGGGCGCCGACCTGATCATCGTGGTCTTCGCGGTGGTGGTGATCGGTGGCCTCGGCTCGATCTTCGGCTCGGTCGCCGCCGGCTTCGGCATCGGTCTGGTGCAGGCGTGGGGCGAGGCGTACCTGTCCGAGTTCCCCATCGTGTCCCAGACGATCGTCTTCGTCGTGATGGCCGCCGTGCTGCTCTGGCGGCCGGCCGGGCTGTTCGGCCGTGAGGAGGCACCGGCATGACCAGCACCGTCGACACCCCGGCCGACGCGAACCGGCCGGCGCCGCCGTCCGGGCTCCTCGCCGTCGCCCGCGCACCCGGTTGGGTCCGGTACGCGCTGCTCGCCGCCGGCCTGCTCGCCGCGCTCTGGCTGCCCAACGGGCTCTACCCGGCGGTGGCCGTGGACATCCTCTGCTGGGCGCTCTTCGCCGTGTCGGTGGACCTGCTGCTCGGCTTCACCGGGCTGATGTCCTTCGGGCACGCGGCGTTCTGGGGCACCTCGGCGTACCTGACCGGCCTGGTCGCCATCCACGCCGGCCTGCCGTTCCCGCTCGCCGTGCTGGCCGGGGCGCTCGGCGCGGCGGCGCTCGCGCTGCCCATCGGCTACCTGGCGGTGAAGCGGACCGGCATCTACTTCGCCATGGTCACGCTGGCCTTCGCCCAGATGGTCTACTACGTGGCCAACGAGTGGCGCTCGGTCACCAAGGGCGAGAACGGCCTGCAGGGCGTGCCCCGGTCGCTGTTCGGCCTCGACCTGACCGACGACTACTACTTCTACTACGCGATCCTGCCGATCGTGCTGCTCGGCCTGGCCGCCGCCTGGCGGATCACGCACTCGCCGTTCGGCCGGGTGCTGGTCGGCATCCGCGACAACCCGGCCCGCGCCCGGGCGCTGGGCTACCCGGTGCACCGCTACAAGCTGACCGCGTTCGTGCTCTCCGGCTTCATCGCCGGACTCGGCGGCGGGCTCTTCGCGGTCGGGCACCGCTTCGTCTCCCTCGACGTGCTGCACTGGACCACCTCCGGCAAGGCGGTCATCGTCGTCGTGCTCGGCGGCATCGGCACGCTGTGGGGCGGGGTGCTCGGCGCGGCGGTCGTCGTCCGGCTGGAGGACTGGCTGTCGTTCTCCGGATTCGAGGCGATCGGCCTGGTGACCGGCGGCATCTTCGTCCTCGTGGTGCTGCTGTTCCGCCGCGGGCTGTGGGGCACCGTCGCCGCCCTGGCGCTGCGCTGGACGGCCGCCCGGCGCAGATGAAGTCCCGCGACGGCGCATCCGAACGGCGCCGTCCCAGCGAACCCCCTGGTAGTGACCGCACACCCGGGGGTACGTCTGGTGCTGACCGAACCGATGCCGGCCGACGCCGTCGAGGCGGCCCGCAAGCGGCTCGCCGTGGCCGCCGAGGACCTCGACGCCAACCAGGTCGCCGCGCTGGTGCTCGACCTCGCCGCCGAGGCCGGCGTGGCGGCGGTCTGGGAGCGGGTCTGCGTACCGCTGCTCGGGAGCCTGCGGGGGCACAGCGCCACGGAGATCGCCATCGAGCACGCGCTCTCCGAGGGCGTCCGGATCGGCCTGGACGTGTACCGCCGGGACTCCGGGCGCCCGCTGCCACCGGACGGGGTGCTGCTGGCCGGGGCGGAGCACGAGGCGCACTGCCTCGGCCTGCACGCTCTCGCCGCCGCGCTGCGCGAGCAGGGCCGGGGCTGCCTGCTGCTCGGGCCCGCGCTGCCCTGGGCCGCGCTGGCCTCCGCCGTGGCGCGGGCCCGCCCGCACACCGTCCTGGTCTGGTCGCAGACCCCGCTCACCGGCCGCGCGTACCGCCTGGTTCGCTTCGGGCGCGACGTTCCCGGGGTACGCCTCTTCGGCGCGGGACCGGGCTGGATCGAGCCCTTCCCGCCCCCGTCCATCCGCCTCACCACCTTCTCCGCCGCCCTAACCGCCTGCACCCCCCCACCCGTAACC
>NZ_JBPQTL010000054.1:0-39174 GCF_051386295.1 Micromonospora sp. URMC 105
ATGAGTCACGTCTACTGCTGCCAGCCATCAGCCCATCACGTACGGGCCAACCCGGCCAGCCTCACAGTCAGCGCAGGGCGTACTCCAGAGCGTGCCGCTCGTAGTCGAGCAGCCGCAGGTCGCGCATCGGGCGCCGCAGGTGGCCCTTGTGCACGATCCGGACGAACGCCGGTTCGCCGGCCGCCGCCATCCGGCGGATCCCCTCCACGTGGTCGACGATGCGCTTGCGGATGGTCCGGATCAGCCGGTGCCGGTCGCGCGGGATCAGCCCGTACGCGTCGGCGAAGAGCCGCAGCCGGCGCGGCCGGTCCGGGCGCTTCCAGCCGAGGGTGATCGAGTCCCGGTCGGAGAAGATCGGCACCCAGGTCCAGGCCGCGTACGCCACGTCGTAGATCCGGGCGCCGGGCGAGGCGAGGTCGAAGTCGATCAGCCCGAGGGTGCCGTCGGGCCGCCAGATCACGTTGTGCGGGGCGGCGTCGTGGTGGCAGATGACCTCGGTGTCCGGCGGGGGCGGGCCGAACGAGCGCCAGACCGCCCCGGGCGGCGGGGCGAAGCCGTACTGCGCGTCGTGGAACATCCGCAACATAGTCGCCACCGTCACCAGCGCCTCGTCGGTGACCCAGTGCGGGGCCAGCGGGTACTCCCCGCACTCCCCCTCCAGGTACGACAGGACCTCCCGGTTGCGCTCGTCCATGCCGAGCGCGCGGGGGGCGCCGGTGAACCCGACGTACTCCAGGTGGCGCAGCAGGGCGTGCACCGAGGGCGTCCACGGCCCGGCGTTGCGCCGGACGGTGTCGCCGACCCGGACCACGGTGCTCACGTTCCCGCCGTGCAGCGGGATCTCCTGCGAGGTCACGTACGGTCTCCCCAGGGCCGGCGGCGCGTGGCGAGGGTCACGCCACCCGGCGAACGCGCGATCGTCAGTCGTCACTGCGAGGTTACGCGTCCCGGGCGAGCGGCTCGGTGCCGAGCAGCGCGTCGACGAACTGGGCCGGGTCGAACGGGGCCAGGTCGTCCGCCCCTTCGCCGAGGCCGACCAGCTTGACCGGGATGCCGAGCTTGCGCTGCACGGCGATCACGATGCCCCCCTTGGCGGTGCCGTCGAGCTTGGAGAGCACCACCCCGGTCACGTTGACCACCTCGGTGAAGACCCGGGCCTGCTCCAGGCCGTTCTGGCCGGTGGTGGCGTCCAGCACGAGCAGGGTCTCGTCGATCGGGCCGTGCTTCTCCACCACCCGCTTGACCTTGCCCAGCTCGTCCATCAGGCCGATTTTGTTCTGCAAGCGGCCGGCGGTGTCGATCAGGACGGTGTCGGTGCCGGCCTCGATGCCCTCGCGGACGGCGTCGAAGGCGACGCTGGCCGGGTCGGCGCCCTCCGCGCCGCGCACGGTGACGGCGCCCACCCGGCCACCCCACGTCTCCAGCTGGTCGGCGGCGGCGGCGCGGAAGGTGTCGGCCGCGCCGAGGGTGACGCTGTGGCCGTCGGCGATCAGCACCCGGGCGATCTTGCCGCAGGTGGTGGTCTTGCCCGCGCCGTTGACGCCGACGACCAGCAGCACCGCCGGCAGCCCCTCCTTGCCGGTGGTGCGCAGCGAGCGGTCCAGGCTGGGGTCGAGGGCGTTGACCAGTTCGGCGGCGAGCAGCGCGCGCAGCTCGGTGGCCGAGCGGGTGCCGAGCACCCGGGTCCGCTCGCGGAGCCGGTCGACGATCTCGCGGGTGGCGTCGATGCCGACGTCGGCGGTGATCAGGGCGTCCTCGATCTCCTCCCAGGCGTCCTCGTCGAGGTGGTCGCGGCTGAGCAGGCCGAGCAGGCTCTTGCCGAAGACGTTCTGGGAACGGGACAGCCGGGAACGGAGCCGGACCAGCCGGCCGGCGGTCGGCTCGGGCACCTCCAGCGGGGGTGCCACCACCGGCGGCTCGACCAGGATGCCGGTGGTGAGTTCCGCCTCGGGCGCCTCGACGGGCGGGCCGGCCAGGTCCTCCTCGGCCCGGGTGTCGACCTCGGTCTCCGGCAGCGGCGGCTCGGGGCGCCGGCGCAGCCGGGGCACCACCAGGCTGAGGCCGCCGAGGATCAGCACCGCGAGCAGAGCGAGCGCGATGAGGAGGTATTCCGTCATGCCGAAATCCTGTCAGATGGCGGCGGCGGCGTCTCATCGACCGCACCCCGGAGGGTAGGCCCGTCCCGGCGGTAGGCTCGGCCACAGCCAGCAGTGGTGCGACCGCCGGCGGGGTAGTAAAGATGAAGTCCGCTCACCTCGGAGGTCTCGCCATGCCCGCCCCATGCCTGCTCATCGGCCCCCTGCTGCGGCGGGTGGTCGGCACGCGGGCCACCGTCTGGGTCGAGACCAGCGCGCCCGCCGTGGTCACCGTCCGCACCGCCGACGGGGCCGTCGGCTCCGCGCCGACCTTTTCCGCGTACGACCACCACTACGCGCTCGTGGTGGTGGAGGGGCTCACCCCGGACAGCGCCACCAGCTACGAGGTGCTGCTCGACAGCGAGGTCGTCTGGCCGGTGCCGCGCGACGGCTTCCCGCCCAGCGTGATCCGTACCCGGGCCGCGGACGACCTGGACCAGCCGGTGCGGCTGGTCTTCGGCTCGTGCCGGGAGACCACCCAGCACGCCACCACCCGGCGGCTGCCCCCGGACGCGCTCGACGCGTACGCCCGGCGGCTGATGGCCGACCCCGACCGCGCCGACCTGCCCGACCTGCTGGTGCTGCTCGGCGATCAGGTCTACGCCGACGTGACCTCGCCCACGGTGAAGCGGCTGCTGAAGCGGCGTCGCCGGCGGCCGAAGAACGCCCCCAGCGACCAGGTGGTCAGCTTCGACGAGTACACCAAGCTCTACCTGGAGTCCTGGCGCGACCCGGAGATCCGCTGGCTGTTCTCCACCGTGCCCAGCGTGATGATCTTCGACGACCACGAGGTGATCGACGACTGGAACACCTCCGAGTCGTGGCGGGCGGAGATGCGCACGCAGCCGTGGTGGGCCGAGCGGATCCGCAGCGGGCTCGCCTCGTACTGGGTCTACCAGCACCTGGGCAACCTCTCTCCGGACGAGATCGCCGAGGATCCGCTCTACGCCAAGGTGGTCGCCGCCGAGGACGCCACCGCCGTGCTGCGCGAGTTCGGCGAGCGGGTGGACGCCGAGGCCGACGAGGCGCACGACACCGAGCGCTGGCGCGCCGTGCAGTACCAGTGGAGCTACGCCCTCGACCTCGGGCGCACCCGGCTGGTCATGCTGGACAACCGGTGCAGCCGGGTGCTGCAGCCGGGCAACCGGTCCATGCTGCCGCCCGGCGAGTGGTCCTGGTTCCTGGACCGGGCGCACGGCGTCTACGACCACCTGGTGGTCGGCGCCTCGCTGCCCTGGCTGCTGCCGCCGGGGATCCACCACGTCGAGGCGTGGAACGAGCGGCTCGCGGACTCGGGCCGGCCGTGGGTGGCGAGGCTCTCCGAGCGGCTTCGCCGCGCCTGTGACCTGGAGCACTGGGCCGCGTTCAGCCGTTCCTTCGACGCGCTCGGCGCGCTCTTCGCCCGGCTCGGCAGCGGCGCACCGGGCAGCCCGGGCGAGCGGGTCGGCGCCGGCCCCGCGTACGCCCCGCCGGCCTCGATCAGCGTGCTCGGCGGCGACGTGCACCACTCGTACGTGGCGCGGGCCCGGTTCGACGACCGGTCGGTGCGTACCCCGGTGCACCAGTTGACCTGCTCCCCCATCCACAACCAGGTGCCGGCCGGCATGCGGCCGCTGATGAAGCTGGGCTGGTCCGCCGGGCCGGCCGCGGCCACCCGGGCGCTGGCACGCTCCGCCGGGGTACGCCGGCCGAGCGTGCGGTGGCGGAAGCTGGCCGGGCCGTACTTCGGCAACGCGGTGGCGACGCTGGCGCACACCGGCCGCCGGGCCGAGGTGCTGATCGAGGGCACCACCAGCGACGGCCACCTGCGCGAGGTCGCCCGGCAGCGGCTCACCCCGGCGGACTGAGCCCGCCCCCGTACGCTCTGCTGCGTGGAAGAGCATCTGCCGGAGACCCTGCGCGCGGTGGAGGACGAACTGACCGCGTTGCTGCGCCGGGGTCGCGCGCTGTCCTGGGAGATCGCCCGGGAGGTGCACCCGAACCTGGAGCCGAACGCGTACGGGCTACTGCTCTGGCTCCGGCGCTCCGGGTCGATCCGGCTCACCGACCTGGCCGTACGGCTGGGCATCGGCAAGGGCACCCTCAGCCGGCAGATCCACGGCCTGGCCGGGCTGGGCCTGGTCCGCCGGGACCCGGACCCGGAGGACCGGCGGGCGTCGCTGATCAGCCTCACCGAGGAGGGCACCCGCCGCTTCGACACGGCGCGGGCGGCCCGGCTGGGACAGATCCGCCGGACGATGGAGAGCTGGCCGCGGCAGGACGTGGCGGAGTTCGCCCGGCTGCTGCACCGCTTCAACGAGGCCTTCTGACCGCGGGGACGTGTACGCCGAACCGTGCGCGGCGGCCGACGAGACCCGCGCGGACCTGGTGGTGATCGAGGCGTCGGAGCAGGCGGAACGTCGTCTCGTCGGCTCGGTCGCCACCCGGCTGGTCCGCACCGGCCGCCGGCCGGTCGTCGTGGTGCCCTAACCCGCTCGGGCGGCACCCGTGAGCCACCACCGTGGCCGGACGACCCGCCGGCGGGTCACCTGTTCGGGTCAGCTCACGATCCGTGAGGCGGTCGATGCGCTCCGGAGTGACGAGGGGGCGGGGTGCGCGGGCCAGTGATGATGGTGGGGTGGGTGAGATCTTCGGCCGCCGTCCCCCGCGGCGGCGGGTCGTGGTGCTGCTCGCCCTGGCCCTGCTGACCGCTGTCGCGGCCGTCCTGCTGCTCCGGCGGTCGCCCGTCACGCTCGCGCCCCGCCCCGGCTGGGCCGGCACCGAACAGGCCGGGTGGATCGCCGGCATCGTCAGCGCGGTGTTCTCCCTGGTCGGCACGGTGGCCGCCGTGCAGGCCCTGCGCACCACCCGCGCCGCCGAGCGCCCACCGGCCGGCGGCACCCGCACGATACGGGTCGGTCGGATCCCGCAACCGGCGTCCTGGTTCCAGGACCGGCGTGCCCGGCTGGACTTGGCCCGAGCCGCCCGCGCCGGCCGGACCGCCGTGCTGACGCAGGTGCTCTCCGGCATGGGCGGGGTGGGCAAGACCCAGCTCGCCGCTCAGTTCGCCCGCCGGCTGGCCGACAGCGGCGAACTGGACCTGCTGGTCTGGGCCACCGCGATCAGCCGGGACGCGATCATCGCGGCGTACGCTCAGGCGGCCCGGGAACTGCGGGTGGTCGACCCGACGGCCGACCCGGACCAGGCCGCTGCCGCACTGCTGACCTGGTGCGAACAGACCGACCGGCGCTGGCTGGTGGTGCTGGACAACCTCGACGTGCCGGCCGACGCGGCCGGCTGGTGGCCACCGGCCAACCGCAACGGCCGCACCATCGTCACCACCAGGCGGCGAGACGCCGTCCTCGGCGCCGAGGACCGCACCCTGGTCGAGGTCGGGCTTTTCACCGGCGAGGAGGCGGTCGGCTATCTGACCCGGGCCGTCGCCGACCCGGCCCGGCTCGCCGAGGCCGGGCAGCTCGCCGCCGATCTGGGTCACCTGCCGCTGGCCGTCGCCCAGGCCGCCGCATTCATCCGGGACCGAGGCCTGGACTGCGCCGGGTACCGCCGGATGCTCCTCGACCGCAGGCGCCGGCTCGACGACCTCGTGCCGCAGCCGGACGCCCTTCCCGACGACCACCGGGCGACGGTGGCGGCGACCTGGTCGCTCTCGATCGACGCCGCCGACGCGGCCGTGCCGGTCGGCCTGGCCCGCCCGCTGCTGGAGCTGGCGGCGCTGCTGGACCCGAACGGGGTACCCACCGGCCTCTTCGCCACCCCGGCGGCGCTGGCCCACCTCGCCACGGCCCGGGCCGTCGGAGAGGGCGCGCGGGTGCAGGCCGAGGACGTGACCCGGGCGCTGCACAACCTGCACCGGCTCAGCCTGGTCACCCACGACCCGCACGGCAGCAGCCTCCGGGTGCATGCCCTGGTGCAGCGGGCCACCCGGGATCGGCTCACCGACGCCCAGCTGGTCGCCGCCGTCCGGGTCGCCGCCGCCGCGCTGCTGCGCCTCTGGCCGGCGACCGAGGTGGAGCCCCCGCTCAGTCAGGCCTTTCGGGCCAACGCCGCGGCCCTGCGCGACCACGTCGGCGACCTGCTGCTGCGCGCCGGCTGCCACGAGGTGCTCTTCCGCCTCTACGAGAGCCTCGGCGAGTCCGGACTCGTCCGGGCCGCCTTCGACGGCCTGGCCGAGGTCGTCGCCGATTGCCTCCGGCTGCACGGGCCGGACCACCTTGAGACCCTCCGCTTCCGCAACCAACGCGCCTTCTGGCAGGGCCGGACCGGCGACGCCGCCGGAGCCGCGGACGCCTTCGCGGAGCTGCTCACCGACTGCCTGCGGGTGGTCGGCCCGGACGACCCGCTCACCCTCACCACCCGACACAACGTCGCCTACTGGCGGGGTGAGGCGGGAGACGTCGCCGGAGCCGTCGAGGCCACCGCCCAGCTCCTCACCGACCGGCTCCGGCTGCACGGCCCGGAACACCCGCACACGCTGAACACCCGGGGAAGCCTCGCATGGTTGCGGGCCGAGGCGGGCGACCGGGCCGGCGCGGTCACCGCCCTGCGCGCGCTGCTCGCCGACTGCCAGCGGGTGCTGGGACTCGAACACAAGACCACGCTCAGCGCACGCAACGGGCTGGCCTGGCAGCTCGGCGCGGCCGGGGAGCACACCGCCGCGATCGCGGAGACGCGGGTGCTGCTGGACGACTACATCCGGTTGCTCGGCGTCGACCACCCCCAGACGCTCAACGCCCGCCGCAACCTCGCCTGGTGGCGGGGCAAGGCCGGCGACCCGGCCGGCGCGGCCGCCGCCCTGGCGGGACTGGTCGACGACTGCCTCCGGGTGTTGGGCCCGGACCACCCGCTGACCGGCATGGTGGTCGAGAGCCTGGCGTACTGGCGGGGCAAGCCGAGGCGGACCGCCGACGGCTAGCGTGAGCCGGCGGCAATAACCGGTCGCCGGTGTCGTACCCGAGGACCAGGATGGCCGGATGACCTGGAGAGCACCGGAGATCAACCGGACCAACGAACCGTACGTCGGCGACGAGCGCACCATGCTGGAGGGCTGGCTCGACTACCACCGGCAGACACTGCTGCTCAAGTGCGCGGGGCTGACCGCCGAGCAGCTCAGGACGCCGAGCGTGGAGCCGTCCGGGCTGACCCTGCTCGGCCTGGTGCGGCACATGGCGGACGTGGAGCGCTGGTGGTTCCGGATCCGGGCCGCCGGGCAGGACATCACCGGCATCTACGGCACGGACGAGGACCCGGACGCCGACTTCAACGCCGTCGCCGACGCCGACGCCGAGGCCGACTTCGCCACCTTCGCCACCGAGGTCGAGGCCGCCCGCAAGGCCGCTGCCGACCTGTCGCTGGACCAGACCTTCCTGCGCCGGCGCCGCGACGGCAGCGCCGACGAGATCAGCGTCCGCTGGGTCTACGTGCACATGATCGAGGAGTACGCCCGGCACAACGGCCACGCCGACCTGATCCGCGAGCGCATCGACGGCGTCACCGGCGACTGACCGGGCGCCGGTCAGCTCGCCCGTCCACCCCGCAGCAGGTCCTCCCCGAGCGGGGTGAGCGTGTGCAGCACGGCGGGGCCGGTCCGGTGCGTGGTGATCAGCCCGGCCTGGCGCAGCGTCGCGGCGTGCTGGCTGGCCGAGGCGACGGAGATGCCCAGCGTCCGGGCGACCTGCGAGGTGCTGGGCCGGTCGGCGATCGCGCCCAGCACCGCGGCCCGGGTCCGCCCCAGCAGGTCGGCGAGGGGCCGGCCGCTGGTCAGCTCCGGCTGACCGGGCCGGATGGGATAGGCCAGGGCCATCGGGCCGGCCGGGTCGTCCAGGACGCACGGGCGCGCCAGGAGGTAGGACGGCACCAGGGTCACGCCGCGGCCGGCCGGGGCCAGGCCGATCTCGGTGGCGAAGCCGCACTCGTACGACAGCTCGTACCGCTCCCCGCTCGGCTTCCAGTAGAGGTACGGGCGGAGGTTGCGCAGCACCCGGTCGATGCCCGCGTCCACCATGGTGCTGCCCCGCACCGCCCGGTCCACCCGCACCGCCGCCGTGATCGTCGCCCAGTACGGCGCCACCGCGACGTCGTGGAACGCCACCATCGCCGCCCGCAGCCGCTGCCGGGCGGCCGGGTCTCCGTCGGCGAGGGGCGCGACGCGGGCCGGCAGGTCACCGGCCTCGATCCGGGGGCGCAGCTCGGCGTCGAGCCGCGCCGCCGGGGTGGCGCAGACCTCGTCGAGGGCCGTCGTCAGGTCGGTGCCGAAACTCGGCGGGGTGAGGAAGTCCGGCAGCCACCAGGACAGCCGGCACAGGTCCAGGTACGGGCGCAGCTGCGGGCGCACGGCGGCGCGGGTGCGGGCCCGCCAGCCGGTGAGGTGCTCCGGGACGGTGGCCTCGAAGAGCCGCTGGCCGGCGGCGGCGAGTTCCAGCAGCACCGAGGGCGCGGAGCGCAGCACGGTGCGGCTGAGGTCCGTCGCGTTCAGGTGCAGGATCATCATGCCGGGCACGCTAGCCGCCTTTCAGGCAGCCCTGAAAGGGGATCGAGCCCGGGGCGGCAGGGCCCGGACGCTGCGTCCATGAAGAAACTCCTCGCCGCGACCGCCGCCGGCCTCGCCGTCCTGACCACCGCCGTCCCCGCGCCGGCACTCGCCGCCGCACCACGCCCCGCCGCGTACGTCGTCTCCCGGGACCCGGGCGTACGGCCCGAGGGGATCGCCGTCGCCGGCGACGGCACCATGTACGTCACCAGCGTCACCGACGGCGCGGTCTACCGCGGCCACGTCCGCGACCGGGAGCTGCGCCCCTTCCTACCGGCCGGCGCGGACGGGCGTACCCGGGCCGCCGGGGTACACCTGGACCGGCGCGGCCGGATCTTCGTCGCCGGCTGGGACACCGGCACCCTCTTCGTGCACGCCCCGGACGGGCGGCTGCTGGCCCGCCGGGCGGCGACCGGCGCGGCCCTCAACGACCTGGCGGTGACCGGTGACGCCGTCTACCTCACCGACTCGGCGGGCGGTGGGCTGTGGCGCGCGGAACTGGCCGACGGGCGGGTCGGGGAACTCGTCCCGTGGGTTCCGGCGGCGGCCTTCCCGGCCGCGCCGGGATTCCTGAACGGGATCGTCGTCACCGACGGCGGCCGGGTCGCGCTCGTCGCCGACCAGGGCACCGGCGAGCCGGGCAGCGAGCGGCTCTGGCGGGTCGACCTGGCCGCCCGCACGGCCACCGTGGTCGAGGTGACCGGCGGCCAGCTGGGCGCCGACGGGCTGCTGCTCGACGGCGACCGCCTCTACGGGGTGGTGAACTTTCCCGACGGCGCGGGCGGCTGGAGCTTCGCGGTGAACGTGGCGCTGCTGGACGCCGAGCGCCGGACGGCGCGGGTCGTCCGGCAGTCCGGCACGGCCGGCCTGGACCGCTCGCCGACCACGATCGCCCGGGACGGCGACCGGCTGCTCTGGGTCAACAGCCAGCTCAGCGCCGCCGCGCCGACGCCGCCGTTCACGGTGACCGAGGTGCCCGGGCTCTGCTGACCGGCCGTGATCGGCCAGGCCGAGGTGGCGGCGTCCCGGCCGGGGAGGCCGCCACCTCGGCGGCAGCTCCTCAGGACGCCAGTGCCGCCCGCAGGTAGCGCAGGTCGGGCGGGCCGCCGTACCGGTGCGCCGACAGGCCGGCGGCGCGGGCGCCGCGTACCGCCCAGTCCTCGTCGTCGACGAAGAGCACCCGCGCCGGCGGGGTGTCCAGCGCCCCGCAGGCCGCCTGGAAGTATTCCTTGGCCGGCTTGTGCACGCCGATCACCGAGGAGTTGACCACCACGTCCAGCTCGCCGACCAGGCCGAGCGCGGCGAGGTCGGCGTCAAGCAGGTCGGTGGCGTTGGTGGCCAGGCCGACCGGGACGCCCGCCGCGCGGACCTCCCGGACGAACGCCAGCACGTCCGGGTCGACCTCGCCCCGGTAGCGCTGCCACTGCTCCACCGCGGCGCGGGCCCGCTCGGGGCTGCCCACCGACTCGCTGAGCGCGTCCACCACGCTGGTCACCCACTCGGCGTGGCTGACCCGGCCGGTCAGCACCGGTTGGAGCCGGCCCCACTGCATGGCGATCTCGCCGAGCACGCCCTCGGAGAGGCCGTACTCGCGCTCGACACCGGCGGCCACCGCCGGGTCCCAGCGGCGCAGTACGCCGTCGAAGTCCAGCAGGAGCGCCGTCGCGCGTTCCCGAGCCACTACCCGTTCTCCTCGCCGCGGCCAGGCCGCTCGTCCTCGTCGGCCCGGTTGAGCCGTTGGCTGATCACCTGCGTGACCCCGCTGCGCATGGTCACGCCGTAGAGCGCGTCGGCGATCTCCATCGTCCGCTTCTGGTGCGTGATGACGATCAGCTGACTCTTCTCCCGCAACTGTGCCAGCAGCGTGATCAGTCTGCCGAGGTTCACGTCGTCGAGCGCCGCCTCCACCTCGTCCATGATGTAGAACGGGCTGGGCCGGGCGCGGAAGATCGCCACCAGCATGGCCACCGCGGTCAGCGACCGCTCGCCGCCGGAGAGCAGCGACAACCGCTTGATCTTCTTGCCCGGCGGGCGGGCCTCCACCTCGACGCCGGTGGTGAGCAGGTCCTCCGGGTCGGTGAGGATCAGCCGGCCCTCGCCGCCGGGGAAGAGCACGGTGAAGACCTGCTCGAACTCCCGGGCGGTGTCGGCGAACGCGCTGGCGAAGACCTCCAGGATCCGGTCGTCGACGTCCTTGACCACGGTGAGCAGGTCCCGCCGGGTGGCCTTGAGGTCCTCCAGCTGCTCGGAGAGGAACTTGAAGCGCTCCTCCAGCGCGGCGAACTCCTCCAGAGCGAGCGGGTTGACCTTGCCGAGCAGGGCCAGCTCCCGTTCCGCCTTGGCGGCCCGCTTCTCCTGCACCGGCCGCTCGTAGCGGACCGGCTCGGGCACCGGCAGGCCGTCGCGTTCGGCCGCCGCTACGTCCACCTGGGTGGGCGGGACGAGCTGGGCGGGGCCGTACTCGGCGACCAGGGTCTCCACGTCCAGACCGAAGTCCTCGGCCGCCTTCGCCTCCAGCTGCTCGATGCGCAGCCGCTGCTCTGCGCGGGCCACCTCGTCGCGGTGCACCTGGCTGGTCAGCCGGTCCAGCTCCGCGCCGAGGCGCTTGGCCGCGCCGCGTACCTCCTGGAGCTCGGCCTCGCGGGCGGCGCGTTCGCGCGCCACCGCGTCGCGGTGCTCCTCGGCCGCGGCGATCGAGGCGGTGAGCCGGGTGAGCGCCTCGCGCGCGCCGCCCACCACGGCCCGGGCGATGGCCGCGCCGCGGGTCCGCGCCGCCCGCCGGGCCGCGGCGCGTTCGCGCGCCGCCCGCTCGGCGGTGGCCTGCCGGGCCAGCGAGTCGGCCCGTCCGGCGATCGAGGAGACCCGCTCCTCGGCGGTACGCACCGCGAGCCGGACCTCCATCTCGTTCTGCCGGGCCCGGGGCACCATCGCGGCGAGCTGGTCGCGCTCCTCGGTGGAGGGTTCGGCGTCGATCGGGGTGTCCTCGGCCAGCCGCAGCCGCTCCTCCAGCTCGGCCAGGGCGAGCAGGTCCCGTTCGCGGGCCGCCTCGGCGCGGGCGCGGGACTCGCCGAGCCGGTCGGTCTCCGCCTTCGCGGAGCGGGCGGCGGCGCCCAGCTCGGCGAGGCGGCGGGCGGCGGCGTTGCGGTGGCTCTCCGCCTCCCGCTTGGCGGCGGCGGCGTGCTGCACGGCCTCCTTGGCGGCGGCCACCTCGGCTCGGGCGTCGACGAGCTGCCCGCGCAGTTCGGTGCTGGTCCGCTCGGCGGTGGCCCGGTTGGTGCGGGCCTCCTCGACGGCGGCCTGCACCTCGATGTAGCTGGGTGCCTTGGCCGACCCGCCGGCCGCCGCGTACGCCCCGACCACGTCGCCGTCCGGGGTGACCGCGCGCAGCTCCGGGTTGCCGGCGACCAGGTCGGCCGCGGCGGCGAGGTCGTCGACGAGCACCACGTCGCGCAGCGCCCGGTGCACGGCCGGGCGGATCTCGGCGGCGCACTCGACCAGGTCGGGCGCCCAGCGGGCGGTGTCCGGCAGCTTCGGGCGCAGGGCGTCGGCCGGGCCGTCCATGCCGGGGCCGGCGGGGCTGCCGACCAGCAGCCCGGCCCGCCCGGCGTCGGAGATCTTGAGCAGCCGCATCGCCTCGACGGCCTCGTCCACCCCGCTGACCGCGACCGCGTCGGCGAGACCGCCGAGCGCGGCGGCGAGGGCCGCCTCGTGGCCGGGGGCGACGGTGAGCAGGCCGGCCAGGCTGCCCAGCAGGCCGGGCACCTCGCTCGCGCGGGCCAGCAGCGCGCCGGCGCCGTCCTTGCGCCGCAGGCCCAGGGCGAGCGCCTCCTCGCGGGCCTTCCAGGTGGCGGCGTCCTTTTCGGCGGCCCGCTCGGCGTCGACCAGGGACCGCACGGCCGCCTGGGCCCGCTCATGCACGGCGACCGCCTCGGCGTGCCGCTCGTCGAGTTCGGCGTTGTCCCGGTCCGCCTCGGTGGACTGCTCGGCCACCGCGTCCAGGTCCGCCTGGGCCTTGTCGGCGCGGGCCAGCGCGTCGGCGTGGGCGGCGGCGAGCCGCTCGATCTCCTCGCCGGCGCTGGTGGTGCGGGCCCGGGCCGAGTTCACCTGCCCGGTGAGCCGGGCCAGGCCCTCGCGGCGGTCGGCGATCGCCTTGGCGGCGGCGACCAGTTCCCGCTCGGCGGCGGCGAGCTGCCGTTCCAGCTCCTGCCGGTGCTCCACCGCCTCGGCCAGCCGGATCTGGTCGTCGGTGAGCGCCGCGCGCAGTTCCTCCTCCTGCTCGCGCACCCGCTGCGACTCGGCCTCCAGCTGCTCCGGGTCGCGGCCGGGCCGCTCGTCGTCGGAGGTGGCGCTGAGGTGGCGCAGTCGTTCCCGGGCGAGCTGCTCGATGGAGCGGAACCGTTCCTGCAGGGCGGAGAGCTTGTACCAGGTGTCCTGGGCGGCGGCGAGCAGCGGCGCGTCCTCGGCCAGGGCCGCCTCCAGCTCGCCCAGGCGGGACTGCACCTCGCCGTGCTCGGCCTCGACCTGCTCGCGCCGCTCGCGCAGCGCGGTCTCGTCGGCGATCTCCCGGTCCAGGGTGGTGCGCAGGGTGGCCAGGTCGTCGGCGAGCAGCCGCAGCCGGGCGTCGCGCAGGTTGGCCTGGATGGCGGCGGCCCGCCGGGCCACCTCGGCCTGCCGGCCCAGCGGCTTGAGCTGGCGGCGCAGCTCGGCGGTGAGGTCGGTCAGGCGGTTGAGGTTCACCTGCATGGCGTCGAGCTTCCGCAGCGCCTTCTCCTTGCGCTTGCGGTGCTTGAGGACGCCGGCCGCCTCCTCGATGAACGCCCGCCGGTCCTCCGGTTTGGCGTGCAGCATGCCGTCGAGCCGGCCCTGACCGACGATGATGTGCATCTCCCGGCCGATGCCGGAGTCCGAGAGCAGTTCCTGGATGTCGAGCAGGCGGCAGGAGTCGCCGTTGATCTCGTACTCGCTCTCGCCGGAGCGGAACATCCGGCGGGTGATGGAGACCTCGGTGTACTCGATCGGCAGGGCGCCGTCGGTGTTGTCGATGGTGAGGGTGACCTCGGCCCGCCCCAGCGGCGCCCGCCCGGCGGTGCCGGCGAAGATGACGTCCTCCATCTTGCCGCCGCGCAGCGCCTTGGCGCCCTGCTCGCCCAGCACCCAGGCGATGGCGTCGACGACGTTGGACTTGCCGGAGCCGTTCGGGCCCACCACGCAGGTGATCCCGGGCTCCAGCTTGAGCGTCGTCGCGGAGGCGAAGGACTTGAACCCCTTCACCGTCAGGCTCTTGAGATGCACCTTCTCGATCCTCGTCCGGTGGCCGCCGTACCGTCGCCGGCTGCGCGAGCCTGGTGAACAGGCAGACTAACCCCTCGGCGACGGCCCGTCGGCACGCGACCCGCCCCACCTCGGGCGGCGGGAGGTGCGGTTCCGGCCGGACAATGGCGGGGGCGACCCGTACAAGATCGTGAAATTGCGGGCGGAAAACCGCGGAAGACAGAGCTGCGCGCCGGCACATAAGTGTCGGCGCGCGTTTTCGCGGTGGTGCGATTCAGTTTTTCCGGATCCCGTCGATCAGGTGAGGGCCGGCTCGGCCAGCCGGAGGAGGTCGTCGGCCTCCGCGGCGGCCGCAGCGAGCCGATCATTGTCGGCACGCAGCCGCGTGATCTCGAATTCCAGTGCCTGGACCCTGGACCGCAGACGGGTGACCTCGTCGAGCAGACGCCGGTCGGGCGCTGCACCTACGTGGCCGTAGAGGGCTTTCGCCATGCTGACTCCTTGATATGCGCTGCCGGAAAGGCCGGCCAACGCGCGCCCAATTACTGTCCGCGACTGCCACCCCGGCATAATCCGGGCATGACTGGGCGCGACTGGCGACACCTATATATTGAGCCGCCACCCCCCTCTTCGTCAAGTTCTCGCAGGCCGTAGATCATCTCCACGTCTACCCTGTCCACTCGCCGGGGGCCGCAAGGCTCGGACACGCTCTGTCCGGACTCCCTAACTGTACGCCGGGAAATGTGCGTACGGTCACTACGTGAGCCGACATCGCCTTAACTCTTCCTTAGCCACGTTGCCGCAGTTCAGGGCCCACCCGTAGCGTCAGCGCGGCCCACAACCGACCCCGTGGAGGCGACAGGCGTGTACGGCTGGACCGACCCGATCGACCCGGACGGCGCTTCTCGGCGCCCGCAACCGCCGACCGACGAGCCACCGGCCTGGCTGACCGACCGTCCCGAGCCGCGCTCGGCGTACCTCTTCGGCGACCAGCCGGAGCTGCCGGGCGACGCCCCGGCGGACGCCCCGACCGCGCAGTGGCGGAGCAGCCGGGACGAGCGGCCCTACGCCGGGCCCGACCCGGCCCCGACCGCCCCGCCGGCCGGTCGGCCCGACCCGACGGCGCACCCCTTCGCGCCCCCAGCCGACTGGCGGCACACCACCGGCGGCCTGCGGGCCGTGGACGCGGACCCGCCCGCCGACTGGCGGCACAGCACCGGCGGCCTGCGGGCCGTGGAGACGGACGCGCCCGCCGAGGGGCACGGCCGGCACCGGCAGCGCGGTCGTTTCCCGCGCCCGCTGGTCCTCGGCGGCGCCGCCGCGGCGGCCACGCTGGTGGTGAGCCTCGGCGTGGGCGCGCTGGCGCTGGCCGGCGGTGACGACAGCGGTGCGACCGACCCGGCCTCGGTCGACGACACCATCGCCGCCGCCCCACTGGTGCCCGACGCCGGGGCCCCGGCGGACGCGCTGGCGGGCACCGCCGGCGCCTCCCCGACGGCCTCCCCGACCGCCGCCCGCCCGACCCCGTCGCCGAGCCGGACGGTCAAGCCGACGCCCGCGCCGAAGCGGACCACCGCCGCGTCCCGGCAGAGCGCCAACCGCACCGGCAGCGCGTCGACGGGCGCCCCGAACTCCGTCAGCCCGGGCGTCAGCAGCCAGGCGCGGGAGGTCGTCGACCTGGTCAACGCCGAGCGGGCCAAGGCCGGCTGCGGGAAGCTGAGCATCGACGACAAGCTGATGACCGCCGCCCAGCGGCACAGCCAGGACCAGGCCGACCACCGGAACATGTCGCACACCGGCAGCGACGGCAGCGACGCCGGTGACCGGATCGAGCGGGTCGGCTACAGCTGGCGCACCTACGGCGAGAACGTCGCCTGGAACCAGAAGACCCCGGCCGAGGTCATGCGGGCGTGGATGAACAGCCAGGGGCACCGGGAGAACATCCTCAACTGCGCGTTCACCGAGATCGGCGTCGGCGTGGCCAGCAGCAACGGCCCGTACTGGACCCAGGTCTTCGCCGCACCGCGCTGAGGCGTAGCGGGCGCCCCCGTCCACGACGCGACCGCGTCGTCGGCGGGGGCGTTTCGTTTGACCGGGTGAGGTGCGCCGCGCCCGACGGCACGGCGCGTGGGTGGCGCGGGGCCGCCCGACGACCCGGGAGCTGCCCATGCGGATCCGTCTGCCAGCGTCCGCGCGGCGCAGCGGGCCGCCGCCGGCCGCCGTGCGCCGGCGACCGCCCAGGCGGCGCGGGCTCCGCCGGGCCCTGCCGGCCGCCGTCGCGCTCACCCTGCTCAGCCCGGTGTACGCCTGCCACCGCCCACTGGTCCCGCCGGGCGCGCCGACGCAGTGGCCGGCGGAGTACGCGCACCGGTGGCAGTGGCAGTGGCAGCTCGACGGGCCGGTCGACACCAACGTCGCCGCCGACGTCTTCCTGCTCGACCCGGTACGCACCACCGCCGAGGAGACCACCGCGCTGCGCCGGCGGGACCGCCGGCTGGTCTGCCAGGTGCACGTCGGGTCGTACGCCGGCACCGACCCGGACGCCACCCGTTTCCCGGCCGCGCTCCGGGGCGCCCCCACCGACCGGGCGCCGCAACGCCGCTGGCTCGACGTACGCCGGTGGGACGTGCTGGAGCCGGTGCTGGCCGACCGGTTCCGGCTCTGCCGGGGCAAGGGGTTCGGCGCGGTGGCGCTCGCCGACGCCGACGGGTACGCGCACCGCTCCGACTTCCCGCTCACCTTCGACGACCAGCTGGCGTTCAACCGGCGGCTGGCCGTGCTGGCCCGCAGGCTCGACCTCTCCCCCGGGCTGATGAACGACGTGGGTCAGGTCGCCGCGCTCGCGCCCGACTTCGACTTCGCCGTCGTCGAGGAGTGCGTCCGGCTGAAGGTCTGCGCCAAGCTGCTGCCCTTCGCCGACGCGGACAAGCCGGTCTTCCACGTCGAGTACACCGGGCACACCGCCACGTTCTGCGTGACCACGCTCGGGTACGGCTTCGCCTCCATCCGCAAGAACCGGTCCCTGGACGCCTGGCGCGACCCCTGCCGGCTCCCCTGACGCCGTTGAAGCCCCGGCTTACGCCGGGGCCTCAACGGGAGCGGAGTCAGCGGGCGCCGACCAGCTCCGGGGCCGGGGCGGGCGGGTCGGCCGGCGGAGCGGCCGGCTTCTCCCGCAGGAACCGCGGGGCCCACCAGTTGGCGTCGCCGAGCAGCGTCATCAGCGACGGCAGCACCACCGCCCGGATGATCGTGGCGTCCAGCAGGATCGCGGCGGCCAGCCCGATGCCGAGCTGCTTCATGTCGATCGTGCTGAGCGAGGCGAAGATGCCGAACACCCCGACCATGACGACCGCCGCGCTGGTCACCACGCCCGCCGACGAGGTGATCCCGTACGCCACCGCGTCGGCGTTCGACATCCCGGCCCGGATCCCCTCACGGATCCGGCTGACCACGAAGACGTGGTAGTCCATGGAGAGCCCGAAGAGCACCACGAAGAGGAAGAGCGGCAGCCAGGAGACGATCGCCCCCATCGAGGTGAAGCCGAGCAGCCCCTCGGCCCAGCTGCCCTGGAAGACCAGCACCAGCAGGCCGTACGCGGCGCCGGCGGAAAGCAGGTTGAGCACGATCGAGGTGGCCGCGACCACCACCGAGCGGAACGTCAGCACCATCACCGCGAAGGTCAGCGCCAGCACGAAGGCCATCACGATCGGCAGCTTCTCCTGCACGTGCCGGGCGTAGTCCTCGCTGGCGGCCACCCCACCGCCGACCGCGTACGTCACGTCGGGAATGCCGCGCATCGCCGTCGGCAGCAGGTCGTCGCGGAGCGTACGCAGCGAACGGGCCGCCTCGTCGTCCCGGCTGGCGTACGGGGTGGCCACCTCCAGCACCGACACCCGCCGGTCGGCCGACACCTCGATCTTCGGGCCGTCCCCCTCGGCCGGCGCGAAGAGCGGGTCGGCGGCGGCCCGCCCGGCGAGGTCGGTCAGCGCGGCGCGCACCCGGTCGGCCTGGTCGGCCGGTGCCCGTACGGCCACCTGGTGGCTGGTGCCGGTGCTGGGGAAGGCGGCGGTGAGCCGGTCGTACGCCTGCATGGCCGGCGTGGTCCGGGGCAGGTCCTCCATGCCGGGGAACTTCAGCTTCATGCCCAGCGCGGGCGCGGCGAGCGCGAGCAGCAGCCCCACCGAGACGACCAGGGTCGCCAGCGGCGCGCGCAGCGCGGGGCGCAGCACGGCCGGCCAGAAGCGCGGCTTCGCCTCCCGGCCGTCCGGCCCGGTACGCGGTGCGGTGAGCCGCCAGAGCAGCGGCACCCGGGGTCGGTCGACCCAGCGGCCGAGCTTGGCCAGCAACGCCGGCAGCACGGTCAGCGAGCCGGTGACCGCGACCGCGACCACCAGGATCGAGCCGACCGCGAGGGAGGAGAAGACCGCGTCGTTGGCGAGCAGCAGCCCGGCCATCGAGATGATCACGGCGAAGCCGGAGACCACCACGGCGTGCCCGGAGGTCTCCGCCGCGATCTCCACCGCGTCGAGCCCGGAGCGCCCCTTGGCCCGTTCCTCCCGTTCCCGCCGCACGTAGAAGAGCGAGTAGTCGACGCCGACGGCCATGCCGATCAGCAGGATCACGCTGGCGGTGGTGTCGGTGGCCGGCACCAGGTGGGAGGCGAGCGTGGACAGGCCCATCGCGGCGGCCACCGAGGAGAGCGCCAGCAGCACCGGCACGCCGGCGGCGATCAGCGCGCCAAACGCGACGATGAGGATGGCCAGGGTGACCGGCAGGCTGAGCAGCTCGGCCCGCTTGAAGTCCTTGCCCAGGGTCTCGTCCAGCGCCTGGTTGATCGACGGCCCGCCGACCTCCTCGACGCGCAGCTGCGGGTGCGCGGCCTGGACCTCGGCGGTGGCGTCGCGCAGCGGCTGCACCCGGTCGGCCGCGTCGTCCGGGTCACCGGCCATGGTGACCGGCACCAGCAGGGCGGCGCCGTCCCGCGACGGCACCGGCGCGCCGACCGAGGCGACCCCGGTCACCTGGCGCAGCCGCGCGGTCGCGTCGGCCGCCGCGGCCTTCGCCGCCGCCGGGTCCAGGGCCCCGGTACGCGGGGTGATGAGGATGTTCTCGACCGCCGGGTCGTCGAAGTTGCCCTCGGTGACGATGATGTCCGCGCGGCCCGCCTCGCCGATCGCCATGTCGGCGTCGGTGGCCTCCTTCAGCCCGGCGGCGCTGCCCCCCGCGAAGCACACCGCCACGAAGACCACCCAGAGCGCGATCGCGCGCCACGGATGTTCGGCGCTCCACCGCGCCAACCGCACCGTCACCGGTCTCCTGCCCATCTCCCGGGCCCCCCTCCACGCGTCGGCCCGCTGCCGACGGTGTCGACGCTAGGGAAACCGGCGGGCGCGGACATCGGGGATCGGCCCCGGCTCGTCCCGGAGGCGGCACAGCCCGGCCGTGCGGGTGAGCGGAGTGGACAGCCGGACAAACCAGGCCGATCTCCGGCACGCCCGGGGGTGGCACACCGGCGCAACCCCGAGCCGGCTCGGGGTCACCCCTTCAGGGCGCCCCGGGGCCGCGGCTGGCAGCGCGGGCAGCTGTACGACGACCGGTTCATGAACGACTCGCGGCGGATCGGCGTACCGCACCGCCGGCAGGGCTCACCCTCCCGCCCGTACGCGTTGAGCGACCGGTCGAAGTAGCCGCTCTCGCCGTTGACGTCGACGTACAGCTCGTCGAAGCTGGTGCCGCCCTGCTTGATCGCCTCGCCGAGCACGTCCCGCACGTGGCCGAGCAGCCGGGTGGCCGCCGGCGCGGTGAGCGCGTCGGTCGGGCGGGCGCCGTGCAGCTTGGCCCGCCACAGCGCCTCGTCGGCGTAGATGTTGCCCACCCCGGAGATCAGCGTCTGGTCCAGCAGCGCCCGCTTCACCTCGGTACGCCGCCGCCGCAGCGCCGCGACGAACCCGGCGTCGGAGAACTCCTCGTCCATCGGGTCCCGGGCGATGTGCGCGATCTCCGTGGGCAGCTCGGCGCCGCCCTCGCTGACCGAGAGGCCACCGAAGGTGCGCTGGTCGACGAAGCGCAGCTCCGGACCGTCGTCGGCGAACCGGAACCGGACCCGCAGGTGCAGTTCGTCGGCCGCGCCGGCCGGCTGCAGCAGCAGCTGGCCGGACATCCCCAGGTGACCGATCAGGGCGTCACCGCTGTCCAGCGGCAGCCAGAGGTACTTGCCGCGCCGGCGCACGTCGGTGACCGTGCGACCGGCCAGCACGTCGGCGAAGTGGGCCGGGCCCGGGACGTGCCGCCGGACGGCACGCGGGTGGCGTACCTCCACCGAGGTGATCCGGCGGCCGGTGACCCACTGGGCCAGGCCCTGCCGGACCGTCTCGACCTCGGGCAGCTCAGGCACGGCCCAGCCCCGCCTCGGCCGGGTCGGTCTCCGCCCCGGCCGGATCGGTCTCCGCCCCCGCCTCGGCCGCCGCCCGCTCGGCCTGCTCCTTCTCGGCCTGCGCGGTCAGCTCCCGCCAGGCCGCCTCGGCCGCCCGCTGCTCGGCCTCCTTCTTGCTGCGCCCCTCGGCCCCGCCGTAGCGGTTGCCGGCCACCACCACCCAGGCGGTGAAGGTCTTGAGGTGGTCCGGGCCGGTGCCCTCGATCCGGTACTCCGGGACGCCCAGCCCCAACGCGGCGGTGAGCTCCTGGAGGCTGGTCTTCCAGTCCAGCGCGGCGCCCCGGCCGGCCGACTCCGCCATCAGCGGGTCGAAGAGCCGGTGGATCACGATCGCGGCGGTCTCCAGGCCGTACTGGAGGTAGATCGCGCCGAGCAGCGCCTCCAGCGTGTCGGCGAGGATGCTCGCCTTGTCCCGGCCGCCGGTGCTCTCCTCGCCCTTGCCCAGCAGCAGGTACGCGCCGAGGCCCTGCGGCCCCAGGGCCCGGGCCACGTCGGCCAGGGCGCGCATGTTCACCACGCTGGCCCGCAGCTTGGCGAGCTGCCCCTCGGGCAGGTCCGGGTGGTTGCGGAAGAGCGCGGTGGTGATCACCACCCCGAGCACCGAGTCGCCGAGGAACTCCAGCCGTTCGTTGGTGGGCAGGCCGCCGTTCTCGTAGGCGTACGAGCGGTGGGTCAGCGCCCGCTCCAGCAGCTCGGGGTCGAGCGTCACACCGAACGCCGCCTCGAGGTGATCGAGGGGAGCACGCCGCCGCTTGTCGTTCGTCATGGGCCTACCTCTTCGTTCGGAACTGCCGGGGGCGCGAACCCCGTTCTCGCGCTCACGGTCGTACGTCCTCGGTGCGGTCACCGACCGGCGAGGAGACGGCGCCGTCGAGCAGCGCGCGGACCCGCTCACTGGTGCCCCGCCGCCACAGCTGGGCGGCGAGGGCGATACCGGAGGCGACGTCGTCGGCCCCGGCGGCGCCGTGACAGACCACCACCGTCCCGGCCACCCCGAGCAGGGCCGCCGCCCGGGGGGTGCCGCCGCCGGCGGGCGGGCCACCGGCCATCGCGTACGCGCCCTCGATCGCCTTGAGCAGCACGTTACCGGTGAACCCGTCGGTGACGACGACGTCGGCGCGCTCGCCGAGGGAGACGTCGTACCCCTCGACCAGGCCGACGTAGCGCGCCCCGCAGGGCAGCGACGCGGCAGCGAGCAGGGCGTCGGCGGCCTTGCGGGGACGGTCGCCCTTGCCGGCCTCCGTGCCCACCGACAGCAGGCCCACCCGGGGCCGGTCGACGGCGTGGGTGAGCGCGGCGTAGGCGGCGCCGAGCACGGCGTGCCGGGCCAGGGTGAGCGGGCGGGGTTCCAGGGAGCCGCCGACGTCGAGCAGGACCACCGGGCCGGCGACGGCCGGCAGGGTGGCCACCAGGGCCGGCCGGCGGACGTCGGCCCAGCGGCCGAAGCCGAGCGCGGCGGCGGAGACGGTGGCGCCGGTCGAACCGGCGGAGACCAGCGCGTCGGCGGCGCCGTCGCGGACGGCGGCGACGGCCGCGCGGACGGTGCTGTCGGCGCGCGGCGCGTGGTGCGCCGGGCCGGCGGCGGCCCGCACCGGGCGCAGCGTGGTCCGGGCGCGCTGCTCCGGGGTGAGGGCGTCGATCAGCGCGGCCGCGACCTCGGTCGGGCCGACGAGCAGCAGGTGCAGGTCCGGATCGGCGCGTACGGCTCGCAGAGCGCCGTCAACCACGACGGCGGGGGCGTCGTCCCCGCCGAGGAGGTCAACGGCGATCCGCGCGGTGCCCGGCTCCATCGAAACGCCGGCCGGAGCGGGCCGGCCGGCGTCGGAGGGAGCCGGGGCACCGGGCGATCGCCAGGGTGCGCGCGCCACCCGACCCGTGGTCGGGGGCGTCACTCGGCGTCCAGGTCTCAGACCTCGAGGACCTGGCGGCCGTTGTACGTGCCGCAGACGGAGCACGCGGCGTGCGGCAGCTTGGCCGACTTGCACTGCGGGCAGGCCACGGTCGCGACCACGGCCGCCTTCCAGTTCGCCCGGCGGGACCGGGTGTTGCTGCGCGACATCTTGCGCTTCGGGACGGCCACGGTTCCTACTCCTCTGTACGGTTCAGTTGCGACAGGCCCGCCCAACGCGGGTCGATCTGCTGGTGGCTGTGGTCGGCCGGCAGATCGTCCCAGTGCACCCCGCACTCGGGGCACAGTCCTGGGCAGTCCTCCCGGCAGAGCGGGTTCGTCGGCAGCGTCAGCACCACCGCGTCCCGCAGCGCCGGCTCCAGGTCGATCAGATCGCCCTGCATCCGGCCCACCTCGTCCTCGTCGGTCGTCTCGTCCGTGGCGCTGTTCTCGTACGCGTACAGCTCCTGGACGTTCACGACCACCGAGTCGTTGATCTGGCGCAGGCACCGGCCGCACTCGCCCTGGACCGGACCACTGATGGTCCCGGAGACGAGCACGCCCTCGGACACCGACTCCAGCCTCAGGTCGAGGTCGAGGTCCGCGCCCTCCGGCACGCCGATCAACTCCACGCCGAGGTCCGCCGGTGCCGGGGCGACCCGCTTGACCGTACGCAACGCGCCAGGGCGGCGCGGCAGGTCCCTCGTGTCGAGGACCAGCGGCGACCTGGGGTTGAGTGTCGATGGCGAGTGTTTGGGCATAGTCAGACTCCGGCCGGTGAGAGGCCGACAAAAAAGGTTACCTGGGCGACCGCCCCACCGTCGAACCGGGGGCGGCGCCCGACCTGTGTGTCGGTGCGATGAGGTGCCGCTCAAAAGGGTAGCGGGCGTTCCGCCTCGTCCCCACCGAAGGTGCCGATCTCCCGCAGCGCGTGCATCTTGTCCCGGCCACGCTCTATCGAGGCCAGGGCCCGGGTGAGGAACTGCTCGAAGTTGGCCAGGGCGGTGTCGACGTAGTCGTCGACCTCGTCGCGCAGCCGCTGCGCCTCGGCCCGGGCCTCGGCGATGATCCGGGCCCCCTCGTGCTCCGCCGAGACGGTGATCTCGTTCACCGACACCAGGCGGGCGTGTTCCGCCTCACCCTCGCTGATGATCCGGTCGGCCTCCCGCTTGCCGGCCTCCATGATCTTGTCCCGCTCCTCGAGGAGGGCGGCGGCGCGGCGCAGGTCGGCGGGGAGTTCGCCGCGCAGCTCGTCCAGGGCCGCGATCATCTCGCCCCGGTCGACCATGCAGTTGTTCCGCGACATCGGGACGGAGCGGGCCTGCTCCACCATGGCGATCAGTTCGTCGATGCGATCGAGCGGGTCCACCGGTACCTCACTCCTGTCGTTCGTCGGCCGACCTACATGATGCGGGCTACGGCCGGATTCCCGCTCCACTCATGATGTCGTGTGCGGGCGAGCCTCGCCCCATCCGCCCCGGCGCGTCGCGTGGCGCCGGGAGCGGGTCAGCCGCGGGCGGACGGACCGAGGCGGGCCTGGAGCTCGGCGCGGACCCGGTCGGGCACGTGCGCGGAGATGTCGCCACCCCACTTCGCCACGTCCTTGACCAGGCTGGAGGAGAGGAACGAGTAGAGCGGGTTGGTCGGCATGAACAGCGTCTCGACCCCGGCGAGACCGATGTTCATCTGGGCCATCTGCAACTCGTAGTCGAAGTCGCTGACCGCCCGCAGGCCCTTGATCAGCACGCTGGCCTCCTGCGCCCGGCAGAAGTCGACCAGCAGGCCACGGAACGACTCGACGCGGACGTTCTCGTACGAGGAGGTCACCTCGCGGAGCATGTCGATCCGCTCCTCGACGGTGAACAGGCCGCTCTTCGACTGGTTCACCAGCACGCCGACGATCACCTCGTCGAAGAGCCGGCTGGCCCGTCCGATGATGTCGAGGTGTCCGTTGGTGACCGGGTCGAACGAGCCGGGACACACCGCACGTCTCATGATCGGCGACCGTACCAAAGCGTGGTCTCGCCGTAACGGCGACTGCGCTCGGCGGTGACGCCCTGCACCCACTCGACGGGGCCGGTGCGGCTGGAGCGTTCCACCACCACCAGGGCGCCGGGGGCCAGCCAGTCGTGCTCCACCAGGGCGGCCAGCATCGCGGTGATCTCGGCGTCGGGCACCGCGTACGGCGGGTCGGCGAAGACCACGTCGTACGGCTCGCCGCCGGGGCCGGCCGCGAGCACGCCGGCCACCTTGCCGGTGACCAGCCGGGCGGCCGGCGTGGCCCGGAGTGCGGCGACGTTCTCCCTGATCACGCGGGCCGCCCGCGGGTCGGACTCGACCAGCAGCACGTGCTCGGCGCCCCGGGAGAGCGCCTCCAGCCCGACCGCGCCGGAGCCGGCGTACAGGTCGGCGAAGCGGGCGCCGACCAGGTCGATCTCGGCCTGCACCGCGCTGAACAACGCCTCGCGGACCCGGTCGGAGGTGGGTCGGGTGCCGGCGCCGGGCGGCGCGGCGATCCGCCGTCCGCCGAGCGTGCCGGCGACGATCCGGGTCACGGTCTCCCCCTGCTCATGACGATGACGCTACGCGACGGGCGGCCCGGCCCGGCCGACACGGTGCGTCCCGGGCGGGTGCCTGGATGATCACGAGGGGTACATCAATGATCTCAGATTCATAACATCATTCTTAGCCGATCCTGTGCGCTGTGACGCGGATGGTGATCCCACTAGGGTCGGCCGGGTGCCGGCGACGCTCCGCCGGCCGCCGGGCGCGGGGAGCGCGCCGTCGCGGAACGTGCCGCATGCGACCACGACCAGAGCACCGCCACCCCACGCCGCACCCTGACGCTTCTTCACCCCGGGAGTACGCGTGATCCGTCCCCAGCTGTCGCCCCGGCGACCGCTCACCGTGGCCGCCGCCACGCTGGCCGGCCTCGCCACGGCGTTCGCCTTCACGGCGCCGGCGAGCGCCACCAACACGTCGCCCTCGCCGTCGGCCTCCCCGACCGTGACCGCCTCGCCGAGCACGCCGGCCCAGCCGGCGCCGGACTGCGTCAAGGCCGCCGACGCGAGGTACACGCACACCTTCGACGGGCCGAAGGGCGAGGCCTCGATCACCCTCACCAACGGCCCGCTCTGCCAGGGCGAGGAGCAGGAGCTGGCCCTGGTGTCGTACGTGGCGCCGTCGGCGAAGTTCGCCGTGCCGCAGTACGTGCTCGGCAAGTCGGTCGAGAAGTTCGTCGGCGTGGCCGCCGGTGAGCTGGGCGTGGCCACCCTCAAGTTCCAGGTCGAGGTGCCGAACTGCTACACCCAGGTCGACTTCGTCTTCGGCAGCACCGTCATCGACCCGCTGACCGACACCAGCGACCGGTACGGCGACCGCAAGGTCGGCAGCTCGTCGGGCATCGGCGCCCGGTCCACCGGGCCGCAGGCCTGGCACAACGGCGGCGCGAGCACCTGCTCGGCGGCCCCGGAGGTGATCGCCGAGTCCGACTGCGAGGGCGGCGTCGAGCTGACCCTGGTCAACCGGAACGGCAACGCGGCGACCACCTTCACCGTCACCGGCAGCGGCGGCTTCACCGAGACCGTCACCGTCCCCCTGCGCAAGATCGAGACCCGGAAGCTCACCCCCGGGCAGGCGCAGAAGGTCACCGTGACCGCCAAGGGCATGCCGGACTTCACCGGCGACTGGGAGAAGCCCGAGGACTGCCGGCAGCCCACGGTCGGCGCCCCGCGCGCCGACTACGAGTCGACCTGCGACGCGATGACCTTCCGGATCAGCAACCCGGAGGACGGCGCCACCCTCACCTCGACCTTCACCCCGAGCAAGGGCGAGGCGAAGACGCTGACGGTCGAGCCGGGCCGGAGCGGGTCGGTCAGCTTCAAGGCCGGCAAGGGCCTCACCGTCACCGTCACCGGCGACCACGACTCCGGCGGGCCATTGGCCTGGGAGCAGCCGAAGGACTGCGACGAGGGCGGCACGGGCGGCGGTGAGCCCGGCGAGGGCCTGCCGGTGACCGGTGCGGCGGCCGGCGGTATCGCCGCGGGCGCGCTCGCCCTGCTGGCGGCCGGCGCGGTGCTCTTCGTCATGGCCCGACGCCGACGGATCCGCTTCACCGCCTGATCCACTGTGGTCCCGTGAGGGCGCGCCGACTCCACCGGTCGGCGCGCCCTTTGCATACCTCTCGTCCACCATGGACCGATTTGCAGTCGTCCGGTGACCGTCGGTGTATCGATGATCTCGAAACGGCAACAACGGCCGCCGGCTTCGGGAACGTCCACTACCCGTCGGTACAGTCACCCGGCGCGTACGCTCGCGCGGACGCGCCGTGGCCCGAGGAGGCCGCGCTGAGCCACGACCCCTCGGTCCCGCCGGCTCCCGCCTCCCGGCCGCACACCCCACGCACCTCCCCCCGTCAGGAGTACACGTGAACCGCCTGAAGTTCCGGCGCGTCGCGGCGATCGCCGCCGGCACGCTGATCGGCCTCGCCGGCGTCGCGACGGTCGCCGGCCCCGCGATGGCCCACCACCCCGAGCCGTCGGGCACCTACTGCGCCGCACCGGACGGCAAGGTCACCGTCAACTGGACCGTGGGCAACAGCGAGAGCGACCTCCCCGCCACCATCACCAAGCTCGTCTCGACGGTGCCGGGTGACGTCACCGGCGCGCTGGCGCTGAACGCCCAGCTGCCGAAGAAGGGCGAGGGGGTGCTGACCGGCACCCAGGCGAACACCTTCACCGGCGCGCTGCCCGAGCTGAAGCTGACCGTCGAGGCCCGGTGGGACCGGGGCGACCGGATCATCACCGAGGAGCGCACCGTCACCGCGCAGCCCGCCGGCGACTGCACCCCGGCCGAGTCGCCGTCGCCGTCTCCGTCCAGCCCGGAGCCGACGAAGACTCCGGAGCCGACCAAGTCCCCCGAGGTCACCCCGTCGCCGTCGAGCACCAGCCCGACCGCGACCCCGTCGAGCACCCCGAGCGCGCCGGAGGAGCCGGTGTTCCGGCTCGAGGAGACCTGCGACGAGATGACCTTCATCGTGGAGAACCCGGCGAAGGGCATCCCCTTCACCGCCACGTTCAAGACCGAGAAGGGCGTCACCAAGAAGCTCGAGTCCACCCCGGGCAAGACCAGCTCGGTCACCTTCGACGCGTACGCCGGCCTGAAGGTCACCGTCTCCTACGACGTGGTCGAGGGCTCCGAGACCATCGAGTACACCCAGCCGAAGAAGTGTGACGAGGGTTCCGGTGGTGGCCTTCCGGTCACCGGCGCCGCCACCGGTGGCATCGCCGCCGGCGCCGTCGTGCTGCTGGCCGCGGGCGCGATCCTGTTCGTGGTCGCCCGCCGCCGCCGGGTGCGCTTCACCGCCTGAGCACCACCTGCCTGAAGCCGAGGGCGCGTCGACCGACCGGTCGGCGCGCCCTCGCGCCGTTCCCGCCCCTCTCTGGTCCGATCCGCGACGGGACCCGGCCGACGCTCAGCTGGCGGCGTCCGCAGTGGTGCAGGGCGCATTTCCCGCCTGCGCGTCCTGTGGACCTGATGACGTGAATCATCCACGTCATCAGCTCCACCGGCCGCACGACCGACAGGCGAAGCGGGCGACCCGGCGCCGTGAATCATCTACGTCATCAGATTTGCAGGGAGCACGACCGACACTCGCGGCAACGCCGAAGCCTCAGTCGGTCAGCCCTTCTCCAGGTACTCCGCGCGTTCCTCGTCCACCAGCGCGGCCACCGACGCGGCCAGGGCCGGATGCCGTGCCAGCTCCGGGTCCTCCTCGACCAGGGCGATCGCCTCGGCGCGGGCGTCGCGGATCAGGTCGGCGTCGCGCAGCAGCGACAGCAGTCGCAGGTGCGAGCGGCGGCCGGACTGGGTGGCACCGAGCACGTCGCCCTCCCGGCGCTGTTCCAGGTCCAGCTCGGCCAGCTTGAAACCGTCCGTCGTGGAGGCCACCGCGTCCAGGCGTTCCCGGGCCGAGGACCCCTCGGCCGCCTCGCTCACCAGCAGGCAGAGCCCGGGGGCGGTGCCCCGGCCCACCCGGCCCCGCAACTGGTGCAGCTGGGAGACGCCGAACCGGTCGGCGTCCAGCACGATCATCACGGTGGCGTTGGGCACGTTGACGCCGACCTCGACCACCGTGGTGGCGACCAGCACGTCGATATTGCCGTCGGCGAAGGACCGCATCACCGCGTCCTTCTCGTCGGCGGGCAGCTTGCCGTGCAGGACACCGATCCGCAGCCCGTGCAGCGGCCCCTCGGCGAGCAGCGGCGCTACCTCGGTCACGGCCAGCGGCGGCCGTCGCCCGTTGTCGTCCTCCCGGGGCGGCTCCTCCTCGCTCGCCGGCCCCTCCCCAATGCGCGGGCACACCACGTACGCCTGGTGGCCGGCGGCGACCTCCTCGCGCAGCCGGCGCCAGGCCCGGTCCAGGAAGGCCGGCTTCTCCGCCGCCGGCACCACGTGTGAGGCGATCGGCGAGCGGCCCTGTGGCAGCTGGGACAGGGTGGAGGTCTCCAGGTCGCCGTAGACCGTCATCGCGACCGTGCGCGGGATCGGGGTCGCCGTCATCACCAGCACGTGCGGCGGCTGGTCGGCCTTGGCGCGCAGCGCGTCGCGCTGCTCGACGCCGAAGCGGTGCTGCTCGTCGACCACCACCAGGCCGAGGTCGGCGAAGTCCACCCCCTCGTAGAGCAGGGCGTGGGTGCCGAGCACGATGCCGGCCCGCCCTTCGGCGACCTCGGCCAGGGCCCGTCGCCGGGCCGCCGCCCCGAGCGAACCGGTGACCAGCTCCACCCGGGTCGCGTCGTCGGCCGCGCCCAGCTCACCGGCCATCGCCAGCGGCCCGAGCAGGTCGAGCATGCCCCGGTGGTGCTGCGCGGCGAGCACCTCGGTCGGGGCGAGCAGCGCCGCCTGGCCGCCTGCGTCGACCACCTGGAGCATGGCCCGCAGCGCCACCACCGTCTTGCCGGAACCCACCTCGCCCTGCAACAACCGGTGCATGGGGTGCGGGGTGGCCAGGTCGGCGGCGATCTCGACGCCCACCTCCCGCTGGCCGGGCGTCAACTCGTACGGCAGCCGGGCGTCGAACGCGTCGAGCAGACCGCCGGGCTTCGGCGGGCGGGGCCGGGCCGGCCAGGACGCGGCCCGGTGCTTACGCTGGACCAGGGTGAGCTGCACGGCGAACGCCTCGTCCCACTTGAGCCGATGGCGCGCCCGGTACAGCTCCTCCTTGCTGGACGGGCGGTGGATCTCCCGGAGCGCGGTGCCGATGCCGACCAGGTTGCGCCCGGCCCGTACGGTCGCCGGCAGCGGGTCGTCCGGCGGGGTGAAGGTGTCCAGCACCACCCGGACGCAGCGGGCGATCACCCAGGTCGGTACGGCCGCGGCGGCCGGGTAGACCGGGATCAGCGCACCGGCGAACTCCTCGATCTCCTCGCTGGCCGCCGCCTCGCCGTCGGTCGAATCCCCGAGGAGCTGGTACTCCGGGCCGTTGAGCTGCCGCTTGCCCCGGAACTCGGTGACCTTGCCGGCGAAGAGCCCCCACCGCCCGGGGCGCAGCTCCCGTTCCCGCCACGCCTGGTTGCCGAAGAAGGTCAGGGTGAGTACGCCGCCGGAGCCGTCGCCGACGGTCACCTCCAGCAGGTTGCCCCGGCGCTGGCGCATCGGCCGTACCGCGGTGCGCTGCACCTGGGCCAGCACGGTGACCTGCTCCCCCACGTCCAGGGAGCGGATGTCGGTGTGCTCGCCGCGCTCGTCGTACCGGCGGGGGAAGTGGTAGATCAGGTCGCCGGCGGTGTGCAGGTCGAGATGGGCGGCCAGGGCCTTGGCCGTCTTCTCCCCGACCAGCTTCTTCAGCGGCGTGTCCACCGTGGACGGCTCGGACGTCATTCGACCCCCACCAGGAGCGGATAGTGCGGCTGGCCGCCCGGGTACGCCTGCACCTCGACGAACGGCCAGCGCCGGCCGACGTGCGCGCGGACCGCCTCGGCGAGACCGTCCGGGGCGTCCACGCCGGTGAGCAGGGTGACCAGCTCGCCGCCGCCGCCCAGCATCCGGTCGACCACGGCGGCACAGGTGTCGACCAGGTCGGCGCCGATCAGGTGCACCTCCCCCTCGACCAGCGCCAGCACGTCACCCGGGCGGCAGGGGCCGGCCACGGTCAACGCCTCACGGCTGGCGTGGCACACCTCGGCGTACCGGCAGGCCCCGGCGGCCTCGGCCATCGCGATGACGTCGTCCTCGAAGCGTCGCCTGGGGTCGCGCACCGCGAGCGCGGCCAGCGCCTGCACCGGCGAGCGGGTCGGCACCACGCTGACCTTGATCCCCAGCCGGTGCGCCTCCTTCGCGGCGGCGCTCGCCACGGCCTGGGTGTTCGGGTCGTTGGGAAGCACCACCACGCGGGCCGCGTCGGTGGCGCGGATCGCGTCCAGCAGCTCGCCGGTGGACGGGTTGCCCGGCACCACGGTGGCGCCCTCGCCGGCGAAGAGCTCCGCGATGCCCGCACCGGCCGCGACCACCACGGCCGCCCGTCCGTCGACCGACGGACCGGGCCGGGGGGCCGGCGCGGTCTGGTCGGCGAAGCGGGTCACCGAGATCCGGTACGGCCGGCCCGCGACCACGCCCGCCTCGATCGCGGCGCCGACGTCGTTGACGTGCACGTGCACGTTCCAGGTGGTGGAGGACGCCGGTGCGGCGCCGTCGCCGACCACCACCAGCGAGTCGCCCAGCGTGGCCAGTTCGGCGCGCATCCGGGCCACCGCCTCGTGGTCGGCGTCGAGCAGGAACTGCACCTCGTACGCGTACTCCGCGGAGCCGGCCTCGCGGACGGTGGTGAGCGGCGGGCGGACCGTGCGGGTCACCGGCGCCGGCCGGGGTGGGCTCTCCCCGGTGATCACCTCGACCAGCGCGTCGAGCAGCAGGCAGAGCCCCCGGCCGCCGGCGTCGACGACACCGGCCCGGGCCAGCTCGGGCAGCTGCTCCGGGGTGCGGGCCAGGGCACGGACCGCCTCCCCCGCCGCCGCCCGGGCGACCGTGCGCAGGTCGTCGCTGTCGGCCTGTTCGGCGGCGGTGGCCGCCGCGGCCACGACGGTGAGCACCGTCCCCTCCACCGGGCGGGCGACCGCCGCGTACGCCGCCGTGGCGGCGGCACGCAGCGCGGTGGCCAGCTCGCGCCCGCCGACGGCCGGGACGGCGGCGAGCGCGTCGGCCAGGCCCCGCAGGATCTGCGACAGGATCACCCCGGAGTTGCCCCGGGCGCCGAGCAGCGCGCCCCGCGCCATCAGCCGCAGCGCGTGCCCGTGCGCGGTGGGCCCGTCGCCGGGGAGGGTGCCGAGATCCATCGCCAGCGCCTGCTGGGCGGAGGTGAGGGTGAGCACCATGTTGGTGCCGGTGTCGCCGTCGGGGACGGGGTAGACGTTCAGGTCGTCGATCTCGCCCTGGTGGCGCCGCAGTGCGGTCAGCCCACCCGCGCACCAGCGGCGCACCGCGGCGGCGTCGAGGGTGTCCAGCACGGCCAGAAGCCTACTGTCGCGCACCGACACCCGCCCGGGGCCGGCCGGTACGCCCCGGCGTGTCCCCCGCGACGGTGGCGGGTGAGCCCGGCGGCTCCGGCGAGCTAGACTCGTGGGGCGTCCCCCTGTCGGCTTCCACCGGGGGACGGACTGAGCGGGCGTCCACGACGGTGGCCCGCCTCACTTCGGGCCGCTCCGGTCGGGGCGGTTGGTTGGTCACCCCGGTCATCGGGTAACCTGGCCGGGTTGCCCGGGCAGAGCCTTGCCGGCGACCTCATGAACGTATCAATCCCAGGAGTATCCCGTGGCTAGCGTGTGCGACGTCTGTGGCAAGGGACCGGGCTTCGGCCACAACGTGTCCCACTCGCACCGGCGGACCAACCGCCGCTGGAACCCGAACATCCAGTCGGTGCGTACTCCGGCCGGTGGCGGCAACACCAAGAAGATGCAGGTCTGCACCTCGTGCATCAAGGCCGGCAAGGTGACCCGCGCCTGACGCGGTAACGCCTCCAGCTCGAAGAACGCCAGCACCGGCGGGCCGTCACGGTCCGCCGGTTCTGTCGTGTCCGGGTCCGTTTCGACCTCGTCCGGCGATCCCGATCCGTCCCGCCCCGCGCGGGGTGACAGGTCCCCGACGACACTCTCGACCCACTCCGGGGGTCCGGCTACGGTCTGCCTGCGCAGCCTGAACCGACCGGTTCGGGCATCGGCGCCGCACGGAGGACCGGACCGGTGGACCTTGACCTCGACCGCGACGAGCTGATCTTCATCGGCGCGGCGCCCGGCATGCTGCACTGGCTCGACGAGCAGCTCCCGCCCGGTGCCGTGGTGCTGGTCGAGGAGCCCGACGTCATCCGCCGCCGGGACGTCGCGGCGCTCGTGGCGGGTCTGCCCGTCGTCTCCCGGGTGGTGCCCGCCGAGTACCAGACCGGCCTGGACGTCGAGGCGCTGCTGGCCCGCGAGCCGGGGCTGGCCGGCGCCCGGCTGGTGGTGCCCGGGATCGAGTACGCCGTCACGGCCGCCGCCCGGCTCGCCGACCGGCTCGGCCTGCCCGGCGCCGGCCCGCGGGCCGCCGAGGTCTTCTGCGACAAGCACCGGATGCGGCAGGTCGCGGCGGAGGCCGGGCTGCCCAACCCGGCGTACGAACTCGTCGGCACGCCCGAGCGGGCGGCGGCCTTCGCGGACCGCTTCGGCGGCCGCTGCGTGCTCAAACCGACCCGGCGCTCGGGCAGCCTGGGCGTGCAGGTGATCACCGAACCGGCGGCGATCGCCGGTGCCTGGGCGGCCACCGCCGCGCCGGAGTCCCCGCCCGAGGCCACCGACCGGGGCCTGCCCACCGAGGTGCTGGTCGAGCAGCTCCTCGTCGGCCCCGAGTACAGCGTCGAGCTGCTGGTCGCCGACGGGGAGGTGTGCTTCGCCAACGTCACCGACAAGCGGGTGCTGCCCGGTCCCCGACCGGTCGAGACCGGCCACACCGTGCCGTCCGTGCTCTCCCCGCCCGACCGGGCGGACCTGGTCGAGGTCGCCACCCGGCTGGCGGCGGCGGCCGGTTTCCGCACCGGGGTGCTGCACAGCGAGTGGATCGTCGCCGACGGAGTGCCGACCCTGGTGGAGTGCGCCGCCCGGCTGCCCGGGGACATGATCGCCGCGCTGGTCTCGGTCGCGTACGAGTGCGGGTTCATCGCCGCGTACCTGCGCCTGCTGCGCGGCGAGCGGCCCGTGTTGCCGGCCCGGCCGGCCGGCGCGGCGGCGGTGGAGTTCCTGCTCGCCCCGCCGGGGACGGTGGCCGCCGTGACCGGGGTGCGCGCCGCGCTGCGGGCGCCGGGGGTGCTGCGCGCGCAGGTGGACGTCGCGGTCGGCGACACCGTCGGCGAGATCGTCTCCTCGGCCCGCCGCAGCGGCCTGGTGCTGACCTGGGGCGACGACCCCGCCGAGGCGACCCGGGCCGCCCGGCACGCGGCCGGACTGGTGCAGATCAGCGTCGGCTGAGACCGGCCCCGCCGGGCCGTGGGCGGGTCAGAGGGTACGGCCGAAGGAGAGGCAGCCCGGCGCGTCGGCGTAGAAGCCGAAGTTGGGGATCCGCTCGTAGCCGGCCGAGGTGTACATCGCAATCGCCTCGGGCTGCCGGTCGCCGCACTCCAGGATCATCCGCTTGCGCCCGTGGTAGCGGGCGGACTCCTCGACCGCGGCCAGCACCGCGCGGGCCACCCCGCGCCCCCGGGCCGCCGGGGCGGTGTACATCCGCTTCAGCTCGGCGGTGTCGTCGCCGTGGCTGCGCCAGCCGCCGCACCCGACCGGTTCGCCGTCGAGGTAGGCGACGAGGAAGGCGCCCTGCGGTGGGACGAACTCGCCCGCGTCGACCGGCGTGTCGTCGCCGCTGCCGCCGTACCGTTGGCCGAGGTCGGCCAGGGCCGCGCTGATCAGCGACCGCGCCACCGGCGAGTCGAAGGCCAGCGGGCGGATCTCGATCTCACTCACGGGCAAAGGGTACGACCACTCCTTACCGGAAGTGGTCCCAGCCGGCCGGACCGTCGTACTTCTCACCGTCGACGGTGACGCCCGCGCCCTCCACCACCCGGCCCACCGGCCGCCACTCCTCGGGCAGGGCCACCGACCGGGGAAAGGTCGCCAGCAGCGCGTGGTCGTCGCCACCGCCGAGGATCCACGAGTACGGGTCGACGCCGAGCGCCTGCGCGGCGTCGCGCATCTGGCGGGGCACCTCGAAGGCGTCCCGGTGCACGTCGACGCCGACCCCGCTGGCCTTCGCCACGTGCCCCAGGTCGGCCAGCAGCCCGTCCGAGACGTCGATCATGGCGGTGGCACCGAGCCGGGCGGCGTGCGGGCCGGCCGCGTAGGGCACCTCCGGCCGCCGGTACGCCTCGACCAGCAGCCGAGGCGTGCGGAACCCCCGGGAGAGCACGGTCAGCCCGGCCGCCGCCCAGCCGCTACGCCCGGCCACCGCGACCACGTCCCCCGGCCGCGCCCCGGAACGCAGCACCGGTGCCCGGCCGCCGAGGTCACCAAGGGCGGTGACCGCGATGGTCAGGGTGGGGCTGGCGGACATGTCCCCGCCCACCACGCTCGCCCCGACCTTGGCCGCCTCGGCGGCCAGTCCGTCGGCCAGCTCCTCCGCCCAGGCCGTCTCCAGGTTCGCCGGCATGCAGAGGGCGACCAGCAGCGCGGTGGGGGTGGCGCCCATCGCGGCGATGTCGGCCAGGTTGGCCGCCGCCGCCCGGTGCCCGACGTCCCGCGCGCCGGACCAGTCCCGCCGGAAGTGCCGTCCCTCGACCAGCACGTCCGTCGACGCGGCCACCCGCCCGTCCGGGGCGGCCACCACCGCGGCGTCGTCGCCCGGGCCGAGCAGGCAGCCCGGCCCGTACGTCAGCCGCGCGGTCACCCGGTCGATCAGGCCGAACTCCCCGACACCCGCGACACTCATGCCACTCCCTCGCCGCGCTCGCTCACTGCTTCCTCTCGACCACCGATAGGGATCACGCCTGCTCCGTAAGGTAGTTTCACCCTTCGGGCCGCCCGCGGGCGGCGACGGACGGAGGTCGAGTCGTGGTACAGGCGTACATCCTCATCCAGACGGAGGTCGGCCGGGCACGTGACGTGGCCGGGCTGATCGCGGACCTTGCCGGCGTGGTACGAGTCGACGCCGTCACCGGGCCGTACGACGTGGTGGTGCTCACCGAGGCGAACACCGTCGACGAGCTCGGCAAACTCATCGTCAGCAAGGTGCAGATGGTGCCCGGCATCACCCGCACCCTCACGTGTTCGGTGGTGCGCCTGTAAGTGGACGAGATCACTTCCTCCCCGACCGCCGGCGCCGAGCCGGCCGAACCGACCACGGCCATGAAGCCGGCCGGACCCACCGCTGCGGCCAAGGCCGGGAAGCCGGCCGGACCGGCCGCGAAGAAGCCGGCCGCGCCGTCCGCCGCCGGTAAGCCGGCCTGGGACCGTTCGACCCGCCGGGCCGCGCTGCTCGCCACCCTGGTCGCGCTGCCGGTGACGGTGGCCGTGGCCGGGTTCACCTTCGCCAAGCTGGCGCCGGACGCCCCGGCCCCCGCGCCCAGCCCCACCGCCACCACCGCCCGCGGACAGTCCACCACCCCGGTCGAGATGGCCGCCCCGGCGCTGGCCGACCGCCCGGCCGTCGTCTGCCGGGCGCTGATGTCGCAGCTGCCGCCGTCGGTGCGGGACCTGCCCCAGCGGCCGGTGACCGCCGGTGCCGAGCAGAACGCCGCGTACGGCGACCCGGCGCTGACGGTGGCCTGCGGCGGCGCCGCGCCGTCGTTCGCCCCGACCGACGAGGTCTGGACCGTCAACAAGGTCTGCTGGCACGCCGCCCAGGAGGCGGACGCCACCGTGCTCAGCACCGTCGACCGGGAGACCGTGGTCCGGGTGACCGTGCCGCGCGCGTACGAGCAGCCGTTGCAGTGGGTCGCCCCGATCGCCGACACCATCGTCGCCTCGGTCCCCTCCGGCGGCCGGCCCCCCGCCGGCTGCACCGCCTGATCCCGCCGCCGCCTCGCCAGGGGCGCAGTTTCACGGAGAGAGTGGCTGTTCACGCGTGAACAGCCACTCTCTCCGTGTACGAGGGCAAAGCCGGGCCGGGCGCGGGGCGTCAGCGGGAGCCGTGGCGGTGCAGGGCGGTGCGGATGAGGCGGTTGACCAGCTTGGGGTACTCGAGGCCGGCCGCGGCCCACATGCGCGGGAACATCGACGTCGGGGTGAAGCCGGGCATCGTGTTGATCTCGTTGAGGTAGACGTCCAGCTCCGGGGTGACGAAGAAGTCGACCCGGGCCAGGCCGGAGCAGTCCAGCGCGGTGAAGGCCCGGGTGGCGTACTCCTGCACCTGCCGGGTCACCTCGTCCGGCAGCCCGGCGGGGATGTCGTACTCGCAGGCGTCGTCGATGTACTTCGCCTCGAAGTCGTACCAGTCGTGGCCGGAGACCACCCGCACCTCGGCGAGCACCGACGCCTCGGGCGCACCGCCGGCCTCGCCCTCCAGCACGCCGCACTCGATCTCGCGGCCGACGATCGCGCCCTCGACCAGCACCTTGGTGTCGATCTCGCGGGCGGTGGCGACGGCCGCGTCGAGCTGCGCCCAGTCGTCGACCTTGGTGATGCCGAACGAGGAGCCGGCCCGGGAGGGCTTGACGAAGACGGGCAGGCCGAGCCGCTGCTTGTCCTGCTCGCTGAGCGTCATCCCGTTGCGCAGCACCGCGTACGGACCGACCGGGATGCCCTCGGCGGCGCAGAGCTTCTTGGTGAACTCCTTGTCCATCGCGGCGGCGGAGGCGAAGACGTTCGCCCCGACGTACGGGATGTCGGCCATCTCCAGCATGCCCTGGATGGTGCCGTCCTCGCCGTACGCGCCGTGCAGCACCGGGAAGACCACGTCCACGTCGGCGAGCGCCCGGGGGCCGTCGGTCGGGTCGAGCACCATCAGGCCACCGGCGGTCGGGTCGGCGCGGAGCACCACCTCGGCACCGGAGCCGGCGGTGATCTCCGGCAGCTTGCGGTCGCTGATGGCGAGCCGGCTCGGGTCCCCGCTGGCCAGCACCCACTGCCCCTGGCGGGTGATGCCCACCGGCACCACCTCGAACTCGTCCGGGTCCAGTGCGCCGAGGACGCTGCCGGCGCTGACGCAGGAGATGCCGTGTTCGGGGCTGCGGCCGCCGAAGACGATCGCCACGCGGGTCTTGCCTGGGGTGGTCACTGGGTCACCTCTCGGTACGCGACTGCGGAGCCGCCAGCGGCGCTCACCCGGTCGACCTTACTGTGGGTGGCGGCGCGCCGATGGCGATACCCGGGAGGACGCGTACCTCCCTCGCAAACGGTCACCCGGACCGATACGGTGCGTAGTCGATTCAGTCGCTCCCGACGCTGACCGCACCGTGCCGGCGACCGACCGCGATGACCTTCACCCGCTGCCGTCCGGCCCGCACCATGCCCAGCGCCATGAACGCACCGGCGATCCGGTCGGCGGCCTCCCGGCTGCTCGCGCCGACCACCTGCCGGCGCCGTTCCGGGACCCGTCGCTCGTCCCGGACCTCCCCCTCGACGGGGCGGACGTCGGTGAGCACCACGAGGAAGCGGGTCATCGCCGCTCGCCCCGGTCTCCGGTCACGGTCATCGGCGAAGTCCTCCCGGTGGACGGTCGCGGGTGGCACGTGGCGATCGGGTACGGGGGAGTAAACCCGATCGCCACGCGCCCCATCCCCTCCGGTCGCTCACCACCGCCGTCGCCACGACAACCGTTGGTGAGGACGCCATCACAGATTGACAGGTTCACACGCGTGAATGCAACTCTCATCGACGTTCTCTCATGCACGCGTTCCCGGAAAGATATGTCACCATCGACGCATGGCTCCGAAGACCGCCCGGGCCCGCCGGCTGGGCATCGCCCTGCGCACCCACCGTGAGGCCGCCGGCCTGACCCTCGAGGCCGCCGCCGACGAGATCAACAGCACCCGCAGCACGCTGTCCCGGTACGAGAACGCGCAGACGCTGGTCAGCCCCGCCACCGTGCGGGCGCTGCTCAGCCTCTACGGCGTCGGCTCGGACGACATCGCGGCGGCGGTGCAGCTGGCCAAGGACACCCGCAAGCCCGGCTGGTGGGTGCCGTACTCGCACCTGCTGGACAAACGCACCATCGACTTCATCGCCCTGGAGGCGGAGGCGACCGGCATCGCCAACTTCGAGCCCTCGGTGGTGCCCGGCCTGTTGCAGACCGCGGACTACGTCCGGGGCGTGATGCGCGGCGGGCCGCACACCCTCGGCGACGACCAGGTCGAGCAGCGGGTGAAGCTACGGCTGGACCGGCAGCAGCGGCTGACCGCCGACGGCCCGCCGATCTTCGACGCGATCATCGACGAGGGCGCGCTGCTGCGCCCGGTCGGCGACCGGTCGGTGATGGAGGGGCAGCTGCAGCACCTGCTGAAGATGGCCGAGCTGCCCAACGTCACGGTGCAGGTCATCCCGCTGTCGGCCGGCTACCACCGGGGCACCCGCGGCTCGCTGCACATCCTGGAGTTCGCCGACCCCGAGGATCCGATCATCGCCTCGGTGGAGACGGTCGCCGGGCAGATGGTCCTCGACCGACCGGGTGACCTGCGTACCTGCACCAAGATCATGGAACACCTGCGGACCGTGGCGCTCAGCCCGGCGGACAGCCGCGACCAGCTCCTGCAACTGTCGAAGGGACGGTAGGACCATGACACCGACGATCAGCGCGGCGCTCGCGACGGCCAGCTGGCGCAAGAGCACATACAGCGGCGACCAGGGCGCCTGCGTGGAGCTGGCAACCGTGCCGGACCTCGTGGCCGTCCGCGACTCCAAGGACCCGGCCGGCCCGGTGCTGCTCTTCCCCCCGACCGCCTGGGCCGCCTTCACCACCGCCCCACCCGTCT
>NZ_JBPQTL010000055.1:0-38456 GCF_051386295.1 Micromonospora sp. URMC 105
GGGGAGGTCTGGCGGTTTCGGGGATGTGCGTGTCGGTGGGGGCGGTTAGCGTGTCTCTCCACGCGGCCGGGCAGCCGGTCGCGATTCGGGGGTGGGGAGGACAGATGAGGCTGCCGCGTTCCGGCGCCGGCTGGACGATCGCGGTCTTCGGCGTCCTGGCGTTGCTGCTCGGCGCGCTCGGGCTGGTCTGGCCCGAGGCGCAGCTGCGGCTGCTCGGCTTCGAGGTGCCGGCGCGGCGGGCGGCCGGCGACTACACCGGCACGTTCCTCATCGCCTCCTCGATGGCCTCGTTCAACATGGGCGTCTACTACCTGCTGGCGGTCGCCACGGAGTGGCGGGCGTTCTACCGGTTCACCGTCGTCTTCCGGTTGGTGACCTTCACCGTCTTCACCCTGATCGTGCTCGCCGACGTCGCGCCGGACCGGTTCTTCGGGGTCGCGCTCTGGGAGGGCTTGGGAGCGCTTGCCACCGCCGTCGGCCTGCGCTGGGACGCCCGCCGGGCAGGCGCGCCGACGTCCGTCGATGGCCCGGACGACGGTCCGCCGGCCGCCGGTGAGAGCGCCGGTCCCGCACCGGCCGCCGGTACGGTCCGCTGAGCGCTCCGGCGGGACGGGTATTTTCAGAGTCGTGACCGAGACCCCGCCCGGCGCCCTCCGGCTGCCCATCGTGCCCGGTCTGACCGATCTGCAGGTGTTTGCCCGGGGTGGTTACGCCACCGTCTACCGGGCCACCCAGATCTCCGTGGGGCGCGAGGTCGCCGTCAAGGTGGAGAACCGCACGCTGGACAGCGAGCGGGACCAGGCCCGGTTCCTGCGGGAGGCGCGGGCCGCCGGGAAGATGTCGTCGCACCCGCACGTGGTCGACCTCTTCGACGTCGGGGTCACCGTCGACCAGCACCCTTATCTGATCATGGAACTCTGCGACGGCTCGTACGCCGAGCGGATGCGGACCTCGCCGCTCGGCCCGGCGGAGACCCGTGACCTCGGCATCAAGATCGCCGATGCGCTGGCCCACTCCCACGCGGCCGGGGTGCTGCACCGCGACGTCAAGCCGGCCAACATCCTGCACTCGCACTTCAATCCGGCGGTGCTGGCCGACTTCGGGCTGGCCGTGCTGGCCGAGGTGCGCGACGCGTCGGTCACCCTGGAGGTGCTCACCCCGGCGTACGCCCCGCCGGAGATGTTCAGCCACAGCCCGCCCTCGCCGGCCGTCGACGTGTACGCGCTCTGCGCCACCCTCTACGCGGTGATGCACGGTCGCCCGCCACGCTGGCAGTCGGAGCGCAATCCCAGCCTGGTCACCGTGCTGGAGATGTTCAACCAGCCGATCCCGGAGCTGCCCGGGGTGCCGACCGAGCTGGTCGACGTGCTCCGCGCCGGGATGTCCAACGACCCGGGCGCGCGTCCCTCCGCGATCGAGCTGCGGGACCTGCTCACCGCCCTGCCGCTCGGCCCGGCCCCGTCCCCGGTCAGTGGTGCGCCGGTGAGCGGAGCGCCGATCTCCGGTGGCCCCTCCGGGCCGTACACCGTGGACCGGTCCGGCCCGCCGCGGCCGGTGGCGCAGGACGCCCACCCGACCGTGCCGCGCGAGCGGCGCCGGCGGCGGTGGTTCCTCGGCGGCGCCGGGGTGCTGGCCCTGGCCGCCTCGGCGAGCGCCGGGGCCTGGGTGGCCGGCAACGCCTCGTCCGTGGCCGCCCCCACGCCGACGCCGACCACCACCGCGCCCACCTCGCCGGCCGCGTGGGGCTCCCTGCCGGGCTGCGTGGCCGGCTCGTCCTCGGTGACCCTGCCCCCCGGCGCGCACTGCGCGCCCGGGCTGGAGTGCTTCGGGCCGGTGCGGTTGCGGGGCGACCGGGCCGAGGCGCCGCAGGTGTCCTGCGACGGCCGGCACACCTGGGAGACCTATGTGGAGGGTGAGCTGCCCGCCGCGCTGGTCGGCGCGGGGCACGCCGCGGTCAGCGCGGACCCGGCGGTCCGCCGGGTCTGCAACGCGCGGACCTTCCGGCTCACCAGCGGGCTGGCCTACCCCACCGGGTGGAACCTGGAGGTCCTGCCGCCCAGCGGCACGGACACCGGCCGGACGTACCGCTGCCTGGCCGGCAAGGGCGTGGACGCACTGGCCTCGCCCACCCTCATCGGTCCCTGAGTTCGTCCAGTTCCGCCAGCCGGGTGCGGACGGCCGCGCTGTCCAGCGCGTCGAGGGTGTCCGCGTCGAGCACCGGGGCGCCGGCGTCCGGCAGCCCCGGCGGGACGGCGTCCGACGCCAAGGGCCCGGCACCTTCGCGCAGGGCGGCCACGGCGGTGCCGGCGACCGTGGTGAGCAGCACGCAGAGCAGTGCCAGACCCACCGTCAGGATGCCGGCCGGGTGCCGCACGAGCAGGACCACCAGCACCCCGACGGCGGCCAGTGACGCCACCGCCGCCACGACGCGCGGGCCCGGCCTGAGGAAACGTGCCACCCGACAAGCATCGCCCGGTGACACGCCGTGTCAACCCGCGCACCGGTGCAACCGGGTTGACCGATCCGCCGGGGCCGGCGGTGCGATGATGCGGTGACGTCGCCCTAGGGAGGAACGCCGATGGACCGGACGTCCCGGATCGTCGTCGCACTGCTGGTGTCGGGCGCGCTCGGCGCCTGCTCGTCGGGGTCGTCGCCGCAGGCGCGCCCCTCCGTGCTGGCCACCTCGTCCGCCGCCGCTGCGGCCGCCTCCGCGTCGGCGACCCCTGGGGCCGCGGCGGCGTCTCCCGCCGAGGCCATCTCCCGGTACGTCACCGCCAACTACGGCGCCGACCACCGGTACGTGGGCGACTGCGGCAATGCCCGGCCGGATCCGAAGAGTGTCTGCTCGCTGGAGAGGGCCACGGTGGACGCGGGCACCGTGTACGCCGTCGGCGCCCCGTACAGCGAGATCGACGCCTTCCTGCTGCTGCGGGCGGACGCCGCCGGCTGGCGGGTGGTCGACGACCACGTACCGCCGGAGATGGGCGGGCCGACGAACGGGCCGGAGCCGGACTGGTTCAAGGAGCTCGACGACTGAGGCGGAAGAAAGCCGAACAGCGTCGAGAATGAAAAATTCGTTACATCCTTTAGGGAATCTGTCCCTTTGGTGGTGTTTCGCCGGGCCACAATCGTTGCCGACCGCCCCTAGGGTGACGGAGGTCGAGGGTCACCTCGGCAATCCCCGTCCTCCACCGGAAGGCAGCACATGCCACGTAATTACCGGTCCCTGGCCGCGGCAGGAATCGCCGGCCTCGTCCTCGCCGGATCGGCGGTCGCGCCCGCAACCGCGTCGCCCGTCACCGCCGGCTGGGGTCGACCCACCACAACGGACCGCACCAGCCCCGCCGAGGCCCGGCGGGTCGACCGCGTCCCCACGCCCAAGCTCGACTGGTACGCCTGCTACGGCTACGCCGAGTGCGCGACCACCCGCTTGCCGCTCGACTACGACCAGCCCAAGGGTGCCACCACCGAGGTCGCGCTGCTGCGGGTCAAGGCCCGCGACAAGCAGGCCCGGATCGGCAGCCTGTTCCTCAATCCGGGCGGCCCCGGTGGCTCCGGCACCGACATCGCGCTCGCCGCGCCGTACTTCCTCTCCGACGCGCTGCTGGACCGCTTCGACATCGTGGGCGTCGACCCGCGCGGCGTGGCTGCCAGCGACAACGTCAAGTGCTTCTCGTCCGTGAAGGACCAGACCAAGGCGTACGCCGGGCTGAACATGGCGTTCCCGTGGACGAAGGCGGAGGAGAAGGCGTACATCGCCTCGTCGAAGGCGGTCGGCCGGGCCTGCTCCACCACCGGCAAGCCGCTGACCGGGGCGATGTCCACCGCCGAGGTCGCCCGCGACATGGACGTGCTGCGCCGGGCGGTCGGCGACAAGAAGCTCAACTACCTCGGCTTCAGCTACGGCACCGCGCTCGGCCAGTACTACGCCAACATGTTCCCGGACCGGATCCGGGCGCTGGCCGTCGACGGGATGCTCGACCCGAACGCCTGGGTCGGCCAGGGCAAGGCCCGCAAGGAGCTCCAGGAGACCCGGCTGCGCAGCGCCGACGGCGCGTACGAGGCATTGCGCGAGATCCTGCTCCGCTGCGACAAGGCCGGCAAGGAGAAGTGCTCCCTGGCGGCCGGTGACCCGGTCGCCTCGTACGAGCTGGTGGCGCAGCGGCTGCGCAAGAAGCCGGTGGTGATCGAGGATCCGGACGGCGGTTCGTTCACCGTCACCTACGCCGACTTCGTCGGTGCCAGCCTCAGCTCGCTCTACAGCCCGTACGGCTATTCCGACATCGTGGCGATCACCGAGGACCTGCTGGTGCTCACCGACCCGGGATCGGCCACCGCGGCCCGCCTGGCGCAGGCCCGCAAGGCCGTCGCCAAGCGCGCCGAGCAGGCCCGCCAGCAGCGCCGGTTCGACTTCCCGTACTACAACGGGCTGGAGGCGTTCCTCGGCGTGGACTGCACCGACGCGTACCACCCGGCGGACGCGGGCTCCTGGCCGGCGTTGAGCGCCAAGGAGGACAAGCGGGCCCCGTACTTCGGGCGGGCCTGGGCCTGGGGAACCGCGCCGTGCGCCCGGAACACCTGGACGGTGCGCGACGAGGACGCCTACACCGGCCCGTTCAACCGCCGGACCAGCGCCCCGGTGCTGGTGGTCGGCAACTACTGGGACCCGGCGACCAACTACGACGCGGCGGTCAGCTCGGCGAAGCTGCTGCCGAACAGCCGGCTGCTCAGCAGCGACAGCTGGGGGCACACCGCGTACGGCACGTCCGCCTGCGCGACCGGTGCCGTCGACGCGTACCTGCTGAAGGGCACGCTGCCGAAGAAGGGCACGGTCTGCGTCGGGGACGTGCAGCCCTTCGTCGAGGAGCCGAAGGAGCCGGAGACGACCCGGGCCGCCGCGCCGAAGAGCGCGCTGGCCGCCGAGGGCCAGCCGGCCCGGGGTGAGCCGAAGCGGCTGCCGCCGGTCGTCGCGCCGCTGCCCGCGGTGGGCACGCTGACGGTCCGCTGACAGACGCCGGGGTACGGCAGGCGCTCGGGTCGCCTGTCGTACCCCGGTCACTTCCGACACCGTCCACACGGCTACCGAAGTGGACGGGTGCCACTACTCTCGGTGTTCCGCAGGCCGTGTCCGTCAGCGAGGTCGCCCGATGAACAACTCCTCCCCGCGGTTCCGCTCGGTCGCGACCACGCTCGCCGTGGCGCTGACCCTGACGCTGGCCGCCGCGGCCGGCTGCAACAACCGGCAGGACCCGCCGCTCCCCTCGGTGCTGGACAAGCTGCGCGAGTCGCACATCGACGGCCAGCCGAAGATCAAAATTGGGGTGGCGGCCACCGAGCCGCTGATGGGCGAGCTGCGCAACGGCACCTACGTCGGCTTCGACGTCGAGATCGCGCGGTACGTCGCCGCCTCGCTGGGCTACGAGGGCGACCAGCGGATCGAGTTCGTCTCGCTGGCCACCGAGGACCGGATTCCGGCCCTCCAGGGTGGCGTGGTCGACCTGGTGGTCAGCAGCTTCTCCATCACCGAGGAGCGCAAGAAGCAGGTCGGCTTCGCCGGGCCGTACTTCGTCACCACGCAGGAGGTGATGGTCCCGAACCGGTTGAAGGACAAGATCCGCACCATCGAGGACCTGCGCGACCCGACCTACAAGATCTGCACCAGCGGCGGTTCGACCACCGAGGCCGAGCTGGAGAAGCACCAGGTCAAGGCGCTGGTGGTGAAGCGGGTCGGCGACTGCGTCAAGGGCATCCGCGAGGGACGGTACGACGCGGTCAGCTCCGACGAGACCATCCTCGCCGGATTCCTCTCCCAGTACCCGACCGAGTTCGAGATCGTCGACATGCCCTTCGGCACCAGCGAGACCCTCGGCATCGGGGTGCCGATCGGCGACCCGGCCCTGCGCGATCTGGTCGCCTTCTTCCTCGACAAGAGCTACCAGCAGGGGCGCAGCGGAATCAGCAGTCCCTGGCTGACCGCGTACAACCGGACGTTGGGGCCCTGGATGAAGGGGCCGAAGGCGCAGCCGCAGCCGCTGGACGTCCCCAGGCTGGTCGACTTCGACGACAAGGCGCCCCGGCGGTGAGCGCGCCGGCCGTGGACGCCCCGGCGGTGCCCGCCACGCGGGACGGGGGCCCCGCCGGGCCGGCGTGGGAGGGGAACGACCCGGCCGAGCGGCGAGCCCGGGCCAGCCAGTCGTTCTGGACGGCCGTGGTCGGCGTGCCGGCGATCTTCTCCGTGCTCCGGCTCGGCGTCGAGGCCGGCGGCGAGCTGCAGACCACCCTGCTGCTGGTGGCGAACGTCGGCCCGGTCAACCTGCTGGCCGGGTTCCTCACCACTGCCGCGCGGCTGCTCTCCACCGGCCTGGTCGCGGTCTTCGCGCTCGGCGCGGTGCTCCGGGTGAGCGTGGAGCGGATGCCCGCCGCCGTCCGCCGGCCGCTCTTCGTCCGCTGGGTGGACATCACCCCGGCCTGGTTCGTGGTCGCGAGTTTCCTGCTCGCCCTGGTCACCTGGCAGCTGCTCTACCTGCCGCTGCTGATCCCGGCCTTCGTGGCCGCGTTCCAGCTCACCCCGGCCCGGCTGCATGAGCAGGTCGCGCCGCGGCTGCTGCTGCTCGCCGCCCTCTTCGCCGGGTACGCCTGGCTGCTCGCGCCGACCCTGCGCGACGCCTGGCGGCAGGGAGAGCTGCTGGCCCTGCTGCTGCTGGTCGCGCCGCCGCTGCTCGCGCTCGGCGTCACCGGTCCGCTGCCGGCGGCGGTGATCCGCCCGCTGGCGTCGCTGACCGAGGCCGCCGTGCTCGCCATGCTGGTCTGGGCCGCGCTGCCGGTGATCAGCACGCCGGTGCTGCCGCTGACCGTCACCACCGTGGAGTCCGCGCCCGGCGTCACCGAGGACGTCCGCGGGCACGTGGTGACCGTGGACGACGTGAACGTGGTGCTGCTCCAGGAGCGCGGCGGCGTCCGCTACGTGCCGGTGGACCAGGTGCGTGCGCAGGTGCTCTGCCCCAGCGAGGAGGAGCTGCCCCGGCACCGGCTGCGCATCCGCGACTTCCACGTCGAGGACTCGTTGCTGGAGGGGACGGGCCGGCGGGTCCGACCGGTGCACCGGATCGACGCCGCCTGCCGCGCCGTCGGCTGAGCGCGCCGACGACACGCCGCCTCCGTCACGACGCGGTGGGGCCGGGCCACCTGGACCGGCCCCACGCGTCGTTGCGGGTGCCCCCGCGATCGGTTCTTCCTCGGCCCGGGTCAGTAGGACTTGTCCTGGCCGAGCACGTGCTGGGCGACGAAGTTGAGGATCATCTCCCGGCTGACCGGGGCGATCCGACCGGCGCGTACCGCGCCGAGCAGGGTGGCCACGCCGTACTCGGTGGTCATGCCGGCCCCGCCGAGCGCCTGCACGGCGGTGTCCACGGCGAGCGCGGCGGCCTCACCGGCGGCGTACTTGGCCATGTTGCCGGAGATGCCGGCCTCCAGGTCCCGGCCGGCGTCGTAGAGGGTGGCCGCCTTGTGGATCATCAGCCGGGCGAGTTCCACCTGCACCGCCGCGTGCGCGAGCGGATGCGCCACGCCCTGGTGCGAGCCGATGCTCCGGCCGCCCCAGACCTTGCGGGTGGCGGTGTACTCGCTGGCCCGCTCGATGGCGTACCGGCCGGTGCCGGCGCCCATCGCCGCGACGGTGATCCGCTCCGGGTTGAGCCCGGCGAAGAGCGCCGGCAGCCCGGCGTCCAGCGACTCGCCGACCAGTGCGTCGGCGGGCAGCCGCACGTCGTCGAGGTAGAGCAGGAACTGGTTCTCCGGCGAGAGGATCTCCATGTCGAGCTTGGAGCGGGTCAGCCCGGGCGCGTCGGTCGGCACGATGAACAGCGCCGGCTTGAGCTTTCCGGTCGATTCGTCCTCGGTGCGGGCCACCACCAGCACGTACTGCGCCTCGTCGACGCCGGAGATGTAGCACTTGCGGCCGGAGAGCAGCCAGTCGTCGCCGTCGCGGCGGGCCACCGTGCCGAGCCGGTGGAAGTTGGACCCGGCCTCCGGCTCGGTGATCGCGAAGACGATCTTCTGGGTGCCGTCGGCGAGGCCGGGCAGGTGCCGCTTGCGCTGCTCGTCGGTGCCGTGCTTGTTGATCACCGTGGCCGCGATGGCGGGGGAGACCACCAGCAGCAGCAGCGGGCAGCCGGCCGCCGCCAGCTCCTCGCAGACGAGGGCCAGTTCGGTGATGCCGCCGCCCCCGCCGCCGTACTCGGTGGGGATGTTGACGCCGAGGTAGCCGAGCCGGCCGGCCTCGCTCCACAGCTCGGTGGTGTGCTCGCCGGCCTTCGCCTTCGCCACGAAGTAGTCGTGGCCGTACTTGCGGCCCAGCGCGCGGACGGCGTCGCGGAGCTGGTCCTGCTCGGGGGTGAGGTCGAAGTTCATCGCGGGCCTCCAGGGCTCACTCGGGGTTGACCACGGCCAGCACGGCACCCGTGTCGACCTGGCCGCCGGCCGGTACCGGAAGTTCGGCGACCACGCCGTCGGTCGGGGCGAGCACGGGGTGTTCGAGCTTCATCGCTTCCAGGGTCAGCAGCAGCTCGCCGGCGGCGACCCGCTGCCCGACCTCGACGTGCACCCGGGTCACCGCGCCGGGCAGCGGCGCCAGCAGCGACCCGGCCGCCAGTTCCGTGCCGGGCAGCGGGAAACGCGGCAGCTCGGCCAGGCTCGTCGCCCCGTCCGGGCCGTCCACGAAGACCGCCGACCCCACCCGGTGTACGCGGAACGCCCGGTGCACCCCGTCGACGTCGAGCACGACCCGGCCCGGCGTGGCCTCCACCAGCGCCACCGTCGGCGGCTGCTCGGACGGATCGCCGCCGGTCGGCTCGGTGCCCGCCGCCGCCCCGGCTCCGTCCCCCGCCGCCGGCCCGTCGGCGCGCGCCGCGCCCGGTGCCGGATCGGTGGACCATTCCGCCAGGGCGCCGGTGCGGTCCAGCCGGTACCGGACCTCGATCTCACCGTCCGGTCCGGCATAGCGGGTGACCTGCGGGAACGCGGGCACGTTCCGCCAGCCCGAGGGGAGCCCGGCCAGTACCGGTGCGGATGCCCGCCGCCCGGCCGCCCCGGCCAGCGCGGCTGCCAGCGCGGCCTGTGGCACCTGCGCGACGGCCAGCAGGGGGGCGAAGACCTCCTCGTGCCGGTCCAGGAAGCCGGTGTCCACCTCGGCCGTCGCGAACTCGGGGCTGCGCAGCACCCGGACCAGCAGGTCCCGGTTGGTGGCGACGCCGTGGAACTCGGCCCGGGCCAGCGCGCCGGCCAGCGCCCGGACCGCCTCCGCCCGGGTCGGCGCCCAGGCGATCAGCTTGGCCAGCATCGAGTCGTAGTGCACGCCGACCGTGGAACCGTCCGTCACCCCCGAGTCCAGCCGCAGTCCCTTCGTCGGGGTGAACTCGCCGGCCACCCCCGGGACGGCGAACCGGTGCAGGGTGCCGGTCGCGGGCCGGTAGCCCTGGGCCGGGTCCTCCGCGCAGAGGCGTACCTCGATCGCGTGGCCGTCGACCGGCGGGGTCGCCGCCACCGGCAGCGGCTCGCCCTCGGCGACCAGCAGTTGCAGCCGGACCAGGTCCAGCCCGGTGACCGCCTCGGTGACCGGGTGTTCCACCTGGAGCCGGGTGTTCATCTCCAGGAAGAAGAACTCGCCGGTCGGGGCGAGCAGGAACTCCACCGTGCCCGCGCCGACGTAGCCGACGGCCCGGCCGGCGGCCACCGCCGCCTCGTGCAGCCGCTGCCGCAGCTGCGGCCCGACCACCGCCGGGGCCTCCTCGACGATCTTCTGGTGCCGGCGCTGGATCGAGCAGTCCCGCTCACCGAGCGCGACGACGGTGCCGTGGGTGTCACCGAAGATCTGCACCTCGACGTGCCGGCCGCGTTCCACGTACCGCTCGACGAAGACCGTGCCGTCGCCGAACGCGGCGGCCGCCTCGCGGCGCGCGGAGGCGACGGCCTCGGCGAGGTCGGCGGCGTCGCGCACGACCCGCATGCCCCGCCCGCCACCGCCGGCGGACGCCTTGACCAGCACCGGGAAGTCGGTGATCTCGTCGGGATCGGTCCAGGTCGGCAGCATCGGCACGCCCGCCTCGGCGAGCAGCGCCTTCGCCTCCATCTTGTCGCCCATCGCGGCGATCGCCTTGGCCGGCGGGCCCACCCAGGTCAGCCCCGCGTCGGTCACCGCCGCGGCGAACTCGGCGTTCTCGGCGAGGAAGCCGTAGCCCGGGTGGACGGCGTCCGCGCCGGTCTTCCGGGCCGCGTCCAGGACGAGGTCGATCCGCAGGTACGTCTCGGCCGGCGTGTTCCCCGGCAGCCGGACCGCCTGGTCGGCCTCGGCGACGAACGGCCCTCGGGCGTCGGCGTCGGAGTGCACGGCGACCGTCTCGACGCCGAGCGCGCGGCAGGTGGCGAAGACCCGGCGGGCGATCTCGCCCCGGTTGGCCACGAGCAGTCGGTTGATCATCATGTGGCCCCTCTACATCCGGAAGACGCCGAAGCCGTCGGCGCCCTTCACCGGTCCGTTGTGGATCGCCGACAGGCAGAGCCCGAGGACGGTACGGGTGTCCCGGGGGTCGATCACCCCGTCGTCGTAGAGCCGGCCGGAGAGGAAGAGCGCGCCGGACTGGGACTCGATCTGCTGCTCGACCATCATCCGCATCGCCGCGTCGGACTCCTCGTCGTAGTCGCGCCCCCGAGCGGCGGCGGCCTGCCGGGCGACGATGGAGAGCACCCCGGCGAGCTGCGCCGGCCCCATCACCGCCGACTTCGCGTTGGGCCAGGTGAAGAGGAACCTCGGCTCGTACGCCCGGCCGCACATGCCGTAGTTGCCGGCGCCGTACGAGGCGCCCAGGTTCACGGTCAGGTGCGGCACCTTCGAGTTCGAGACCGCGTTGATCATCAGGGCGCCGTGCTTGATGATGCCGCGCTGTTCGTACTCGGTGCCGACCATGTAGCCGGTGGTGTTCTGGAGGAAGACCAGCGGGGTGTCGGCGGCGTTGGCGAGCTGGATGAACTGGGCCGCCTTCTGCGCCTCGGCGTTGAACAGCACGCCCCGGGCGTTGGCCAGCACGCCGACCGGGTACCCGTGCAGCTCGCCCCAGCCGGTGACCAGCGCCGTGCCGTAGTTCGGCTTGAACTCGTCGAACTCGCTGCCGTCGAGCACCCGGGCGAGGACCTCACGCGGGTCGAACGGCACCTTGAGGTCGGCGCTGGCGATGCCGAGCAGCTCCTCCGGGTCGTACTTGGGCGGCTGGGGCACCGGGTTGCGCGGCGGCGGGCCCTGCTTGCGCCAGTTGAGCCGGCGGACGCACTGCCGGGCCAGCCGGATGCCGTCCCGCTCGTCGGAGGCGAGGAAGTCGGCCAGCCCGGACGTCGACGCGTGCATCGCTGCGCCGCCGAGGGACTCGTCGTCGGTGACCTCGCCGGTGGCCATCTTCACCAGCGGCGGGCCGGCCAGGTACACCTGCGAGCGGTCCCGGATCATGATGGTGAAGTCGGACATCCCGGGCACGTACGCGCCGCCCGCGGTGGCGTTGCCGAAGACCACGCTGACCGTGGGGATCTTCGCCGCGGAGAGCCGGGTCAGGTCGCGGAACACCCGGCCGCCCGGGATGAAGATCTCCGCCTGGGTGGGCAGGTCCGCCCCGGCCGACTCGACCAGGTTGATCATCGGCAGCCGGTTGGCCAGGGCGATCTCGCCCGCCCGCCGGGTCTTCGCCAGCGACCACGGGTTGACCGCGCCGCCGCGTACCGTCGGGTCGTTGGCCACGACGAGGCACTCCACGCCCTCGACCACGCCGATGCCGGTGACGACGCTGGCCCCGACCGGGAAATCGGTGCCGTACGCCGCCACCGGGGACAGCTCCAGGAACGGGCTGTCCGGGTCGAGCAGCAGCTCGATCCGTTCCCGGGGGAGCAGCTTGCCGCGCTTGTGGTGCCGGGCCACGTACTTTTCGCCGCCGCCGGCGCGGGCCTGCCCGAGCGCGGCGTCCAGCTCGGCCAGGCGCTCCAGCAGGGCCTCGCGGTTGGCCCGGTGGGCCGGCGTGGACGGGTCGACCGTGCTGTCCAGTGTGCTCACAGCCCCATGCCCTTCGCGATGATCTCGTTCATGATCTCGGTGGTGCCGCCGCCGATGCCGAGGATCCGGGCGTCCCGGTAGTGCCGCTCCACCTCGGCGTCGCGCAGATAGCCGAAGCCGCCGTGCAGTTGCAGCGCGGCGTCCACCACGTGGTCGCAGGCGGCCACCGCGACGTTCTTCGCCATCGCCACCTCGGTCACCACCGGCTCGCCGGCCGCCACCCGGGCGGCCACCTCGTGCACGTACGCCCGGGCCGCCTCGGCACGGGTGTGCATCTCGGCGAGCCGGTGCCGGATCAGCTGGCGGCTGGCCAGCGGGCGCCCGAAGGTGGCCCGGTCCCGGCACCAGCGGGTGGCCAGCTCCACGCAGCGCTGCGCGGTCGCGTACGCCTGGGTGGCCAGCGAGAGCCGCTCGGCGGCGAAGTGCTGCATGATCGCCAGGAAGCCGGTGCTCTCCTCGCCGATCCGGTTGGTCACCGGTACCCGGACGTCGACGAAGGAGAGCTCCGCGGTGTCCGAGCAGTGCCAGCCCAGCTTCTCCAGCCGGCGCCCCACCGTGAAGCCGGGCGTGCCCTTGTCGATCACCAGCAGGCTGAGTTCGCCGCTGCCGGGAAAGTCGGTGCAGACCGCCGTGGTGACGAAGTCGGCCCGATGCCCGCTGGTGATGTAGGTCTTCGACCCGTTCACCACGTAGTGGTCGCCGTCCCGGCGGGCGGTGGTACGGATCGCGGCGACGTCCGAGCCGCCGTCCGGCTCGGTGATCGCCAGCGCGCCGATCATCGTCCCGGCCAGGGTGGGGCGGACGTACCGGTCGACCAGGTCGTCGTCGCCCGCCGTCCAGGCGCCGCCCAGCCGAGCGCCGAGGGTGCCCCCGGTCCGGCCGCCCGCGGCGGCGACCATGTGCGGCAGTGCGATGCCGTGCGTGAACAGCGCCGCCACCAGCCCGGACGAGCCACCGGAGCGGATGATCTCCTCGGTCACGACGATCGAGTCGAGCAGGTCGCCGCCGCTGCCGCCGACCGACTCGGGGAAGCCGATGCCCAGCAGGCCGATCTTCGCGGCGGTGGCGTGCAGCTCGCGCGGCACCTCGCCGGCGCGCTCCCAGTCGTCCAGGTGCGGCAGCACCTCCCGGGTCACGAAGGCCCGGGTCAGCTCGCGCAGCTGCCGCCGCTCCGGCGTGTCCACGATGGTCATGCGCCCGCCTCCCCGCCCTGCGCCGGTGCGCCGGCGGGCAGCGCCGCCGGCAGGTCGACCACGCGGGAGCGGAGCAGCTCCCCGAGCGCCTTGGCCTGGGGATCGAACCGGGTCGAGGCGGCCACCCCCTGCCCGAGCAGCCCCCGGATGACGAAGTTGACCGCCCGCAGGCGGGGCAGCTCGTACCGCTCGACGGCCAGCGGCGCGGTCTCCGGCAGCAGCACGGCCAGCCGCTCGACGGTGAGCCAGTCGCGCAGCCAGGCCCAGGTGGCGTCGGTGCGGGCCCAGACGCCCAGGTTGGCGTCGCCGCCCTTGTCCCCGGAGCGCGCCCCGACCAGCTCGCCCAGCGGTGCCCGCCGGGTGGCCCCGTCACCGCCGGCAGCGGCGGTCGGCTCGCTCGGCTCGGTCGGCGGCGGCAGGTTGCCGCCGGGCGCGGTGTCGGTACGGGGCGGCGGGGGGATCGGCACCCGCTCGCCGCCGGGCAGCACCGCGACGTGGTCGACCGCGTCCTGCGGCATCGCGTCGGCGGTGAAGACGCCGTACGGGGTGGCGTCGCCGGGCAGCGTGGTCAACGTGCAGCCGGGATAGGAGGCCAGCGCCAGCTCCACCGCAGCCGACGAGAAGGCCCGCCCGGCCCGCGCCTTGTCGCCGTCGCGCAGGTGTACGTGCAGCAGCGCGCTCGCCGCCTCCGTGTCGGTCGCGTCCGGGTGGTCGGTGCGGGCGAGGGTGAACTCCAGCCCCTCCTTGCCGACGGCCTCCTCGAGCTGGCCCCGGACCAGGGCCGCCTTGGCCGCGACGTCCAGTCCGCACAGGACGAACGTCATCGAGTTGCGGAAGCCGCCGAGGTTGTTGACGCCGACCTTGAGGGTGTCCGGCGGCGGTGTGCCCCGGACGCCGGAGACCCGGACCCGGTCCGGCCCCTCCTGGTGCAGGGTCACCGTGTCCAGCCGGGTCACCACGTCCGGCCCCAGGTACGCCGGACCACCCACCTCGTAGAGCAGTTGGGCGGTGACGGTCTCCACGGTGACCGCCCCGCCGGTGCCGGGGTGCTTGGTGAGCACCGAGGAGCCGTCCGGGTGGATCTCGGCGATCGGGAAGCCGGGCCGGTGGCCACCGTCGGGCAACTCGGTGAAGAAGCTGAAGTTGCCGCCGGTGACCTGCGCCCCGCACTCGATCAGGTGCCCGGCGACGGTCGCCCCGGCGAGCGCGTCCAGGTCGTCCCGGCCCCAGCCGTACCGGGCGATCGCCGGCCCGACGGCCAGCGAGGCGTCGGTGACCCGGCCGGTCACCACCACGTCCGCCCCGGCGTCGAGGCAGGCCGCGATGCCGAACGCGCCGAGGTAGGCGTTCGCGGTGAGCGCGTCGGGACGCGCCAGGGCGTCGCCCTCGACGTACCCGATCCGGACGGTGAGGCCGAGCCGGTCGGCGAGTGAGCCGATCGCGGCGGCCAGGCCGGCCGGGTTCAGCCCGCCGGCGTTGGTGACGATCCGCACGCCTCGGTCGAGCGCGGTCCCGAGGCAGCCTTCGAGCTGGCGCAGGAACGTCTTCGCGTACCCCAGCGCGGGGTCGCGCATCCGGTCGCGGCCGAGGATCAACATGGTCAGCTCGGCCAGGTAGTCACCGGTGAGCACGTCCAGTTCGCCGCCGTCGAGCATCTCCCGCCAGGCGGTGGAGCGGTCGCCGTAGAAACCGGAGGCGTTGCCGACGCGCAGCGCGGCGCTCATGCCGGGACCCCGGTGCCGCTCGCCGCCCGGGGTTCCCGGCCGGTGCCGGGCGGCCCGGCGAAGGCCTGGGCCACGTCCAGCCACTCGCCGGCGGTCTCGCCGGTCGCGACGAGCGCCAGGTCGGCGCGATGCCGGCGCTGGGTGACCAGCAGGCAGAAGTCGAGGGCCGGGCCGGTGACCCGGTCCGCCGCGTCCGCCGGTCCGAAGGCCCAGGTGTCACCGTCGGGTGCGGTCAGTTCGACCCGGACCGGCGCCGTGGGCAGCGCCCGGCCGTGGGCGGCGAAGCCGTGTCCGAGGGTACGGAAGCCGAGGTGCGCGACGTGCCGCAGGCGCGCGGTCGGGGTGCGGGTGACGCCGAGCGCGTCGGCCACGTCCTCCCCGTGCGCCCAGGTCTCCATGATCCGGGCGGTGGCCATCGAGGCGGGCGACATCCGGGTGCCGTACCAGGGCAGCTTCTCCCCGGGCGGGACGGCGGTGAGGGCGTCGGCGAGCGCGGCCCGGCCGCCGCGCCAGCGGTCGAGCAGCTCGGCCGGTGGGGCCAGGAACCGCTCCGCGGCGTCGTCGACCAGCCGGCTGACGTCCGGTGCGGAGGTGACCGACGCGTAGAACGCGGCGGCGTCCGTGGCGGCGAGCCGGGCCATCTCGTCGGTCCAGGCGAGGTGGGCGATCTGGTGCCCGACCGTCCACCCGGGAGCCGGGGTGGGCCGTGCCCAGGTCTCCGGCGGCAACGGCGCGACGAGGGCGTCGAGCTGCTCGGACTCGGCGGCCAGATCCGCGAGCAGTGCTGTCAGGTCGACCATGGTGCCTCCGGGCGGGTGTGCCGGTCAGGACGGACGGATCAGGTCACTGCCGCTCGCGTCCGGGCTCCGCCCCGGCCGGCGCGGCGTGCTCCGGTGGGGCGGCGTCGGGCGTGAGCAGGGTGGCGAGCTGGCGTTTCCAGGTGCGCAGCAGGGCGGTACGGCGGGCGGAGTCGTCGCTGAGCAGGTTGGCCACGCCCAGCCCGCGGAGCAGGTCGAGGGTGGCCTGCACGGCCTCCCGTACGCCGGGCCGGCGCTCGTCGACGCCGAGCAGCGCCACGGTGAGCCGGTGCATCTCCCGGCCGACCCGGGCCTCCAGCGGCACGAGCGCGTCGCGCAGTTCGGCGTCGGTGCGGGCGGCGACCCAGAGTTCGAGGGCGGCGACGAAGAGCGGCCCGGTGAAGGCCACGCCGAGCAGGTCGACCACCCGGTCGAGCCGCTGCGGCCCGGCCGGCAGGGCCTCCGCCTCGGCGCGCAGCTCCGCGGCCCGCCGGTCGGCGAGGTGGACGACGGCGGCGGTGACCAGGGCCGCCTTGGTCGGGTAGTGGTGCAGCTGGGCGCCGCGCGAGACACCGGCCCGGGCGGCGACCACGGTGGTGGTGGTGCCCGACCAGCCGTGCTCCACCAGGCAGTCGACGGTCGCCTCGAGCAGTCGGGCCTGGGTGGCGCGGCTGCGCTCCTGCTGAGGGACGCGCGTCGATGCGGTGGACACGGGGACAGCGTGCCGCTCCCGAAACAAACAGTCAAGACTGACTTTTTCTGCTCTCGCCGTCCCACGCGATCGGCAGCCGCCCGCACCGGCCACCGCATGGGCCGCGTCGGCCGCGTCGGCTGGTGAGCCGCGCGAGCCCGTGAGCCGCGCAGAGTTGCCCGGCCGGGCCCTCTGTTCGGGAGGTTCGCTGGCGTCAGCGGCCGTCCCGGGGGCCGAAGACGGTGAGCGCGTCGGCGTCGCTGTGCCGGGAGCGCAGGTACTCGTCGGCCCACGCGGCGGCCTCGGGGAACTCCGACTCGGCGGCGACCCGGGCGCAGGCGGCGTCCACGTCGAACGGAGTGCGGCGCAGTTGCACGCCCGGCCCGAGCAGGGCCCACCACGCCCCGGCGCCGCCGTACGGCATCCCGACGCTGCCCGGGTTGACCACCAGCCGCCGGTCGGCCAGCCGGGTGAACGGCATGTGCGTGTGCCCGCAGACGATCGTGCCCACCTCGGCCGGCACCCCGGCGAACACCTCGGCCCAGCGGTCCATCCGGGAGTCCACCAGCACCACCTCCTCGTCGTCGCGGGGCGTGGCGTGGCAGAAGAGCACCGGTCCGAGGCCGGCCACCTCCAGGGTCACCGTCAGCGGCAGCGCCGCCAACCGGGCCGCCTGATCGTCGCGGAGCTGCTGGGCGGCCCAGTTCGAGACCTCGATCGGGGAGGGCCGACCGGTCCGCGCCTCCACCAGCTCTCGGTCGGCGTTGCCGCCGACCCAGCAGACCCGATCGCCGAGCGAGGTGAGCAGGTCCAGCACCTCGACCGGCTGCGGGCCGGCCGCGATGTCGCCGGTGAGCACGATCAGGTCGGCGGCGGCCACGTCCGGCTCGGCCAGTACGGCCTCCAGCGCGGGCAGTGCGCCATGGATGTCGGAGAGAACGGCGACACGTTCGAGCATCGCCCCAGCCTGGCCCCGGCCCGCGCCGGAGTCCAGGAATTCTGCGCCGGGCAGACGCGCCCGGATCGCCGGCCCGGGCCCAGGGGCGGCAAGCGGCAGGACCCGTGGCGGACGGAGCGGCGCGACGACTCGTTGCCGTGACGACGAAGGGCCGGCCCGGGCCGCACGACGGCGGGCCGGGCCGGGACGTTCGTCTCGACCTGGTCAGACCCGCGCGCGGCGGGCCAGGCGCTCCGGGTCGAGGATGATGATGCTCTTGCCGTCCAGCCGCAGCCAGCCCCGCGAGGCGAAGTCGGCCAGCGCCTTGTTGACGGTCTCCCGGGAGGCGCCGACGAGCTGGGCGATCTCCTCCTGGGTGAGGTCGTGGGTCACCCGCAGCACGCCGCCGTCGCGGGTGCCGAAGCGGCCGGCCATCTGGAGCAGGTTCTTGGCGACCCGGCCCGGCACGTCGGTGAAGATCAGGTCGGCCAGCGAGTCGTTGGTCCGGCGGAGCCGGCGGGCCAGCACCCGCAGCAGCTGCTCGGCGATCTCGGGCCGGTTGTTCAGCCAGGGCCGCAGTGCCTGCTTGCGCAGCCGCACCAGCCGGGTGTCGGTCACCGCGGTGGCCGTCGCCGTACGCGGACCGGGGTCGAAGAGCGACAGCTCACCGACCATGTCCGACGGGCCCATCACGGCGATCAGGTTCTGCCGGCCGTCGGCTGCCCGACGCCCAACCTTGATCTTGCCCGACAGGAGGATGTAGAGACTGTCGCCGGGCTCGCCCTCGTTGAACACGATCTCGCCCTTGCGGACGTCGATCGTCTCCATCTCCTTGGCGAGCGCCTCGGCAGCCTCCGGGTCGACACCCTGGAAGATCCCGCTGCGGGCCAGTACCTCGTCCATCGCGCACCTCCGGTTGCGCGCCGCCGTCCGTCGGCCGGGTCCGCCGTCCGCTTATCCCTCGCGCGCCGACAAGTCTAGGCGCACGTGAGCACGAATCAGAGGTGCACCCCTGGAATCTTGATCGTTGGGCGTAACCTTCCCGCCCTGATCAGGGGCTACGATCTCGCGACCGTGGCCGGGTGATGACCGGCCGTCGCCGTCGATGGTCGTAGGGTGACCGGCGTGCTGAGCGACCCCACCCTGACCACCCGTGCCGAGGACGGGTGGGACATTCCGCTACTGGTGTGGCGTGCGGAGGGGCCGCTGCGGGCGGCCGGCTCCGGCCCGCTCGGCGGCGGGATCGGCGTCCGGAACTGGGTCGTGAACGCGACCGTGCCGATGTCGTACCACCGGGACGACCCCGCGGCCCACCTGGCCGGACTGGCCGACGGCCTCGGCCTGGCCGGGCCCGGGGTCGGCCTGCTCACCGGCGTGGACGTCGCGGAGGTGGTGGCCCGGGCCGACACCGGCGTGCGGGCCTGGGCGACGGTCGGGCTGGGCACGCCCATCTGGGCCGCCGCGCCCGCCCCGGCCGCGCCGGCCCAGCGGGTGGGCACGGTCAACATCGTCGTGTACGTCCCGGCGGCGCTCGGCGACGCCGCGCTGGTCAACGCCGTCGCCACGGCGACCGAGGCGAAGGCGCAGGCGATCTGGGAGCTGGGCCTGCCCGCCACCGGTACGCCCACCGACGCGGTCACCGTGCTCTGCCCGGCCGACGGCCCGGCCGAGCCCTACGGCGGCCCCCGGTCCACCTGGGGCGCGCCGCTCGCCCGGGCCGTGCACGCCGCTGTCCGCGACGGCGGGTCGGTGCCCTGCGTGCCCTGGTCCGACCGGCAGGCGGGCTGAACTTCCGCCCGATCGGCCATCGTCGCGCCGTTACCTACCCGGTAGGGTCGCCAGCGATGTACGCTCCCGCGTTTTCCCGGACCCGCCGCCGCGCCGCGCTCGCTGCCGGCGCGGTCCTCGCCGTGCTGCTCGGTGCCGGCTGCGGCACCTCGGACGACGACACCGCACCGGTCTGGCAGCGCGGCGGCGGCGGAGGGGCCAGCGCCGCACCGTCCCCGGCCGTCGACGGCTCCGAGCCCGCCGGCCAGGCCGTCTCGCTCTCCGCGACCGGCGACATCATCATGGGCAACGCCCCCTCCCGGCTCCCCGCGGACAACGGCAAGGGCTTCTTCGACGAGATCTCCGACGCGCTCGCCGCCGACCTGGTGATGGGCAACCTGGAGGAGCCGCTGACCGAGGACACCGGCACCGGCAAGTGCGGGGCGAACTCCACCGCCTGCTACCAGTTCCGGGCCCCGTCCAGCTACGCCGCGCACCTCAAGGAAGCCGGCTTCGAGCTGCTCAACCAGGCCAACAACCACGGCTACGACTACGGACCGCAGGGATACGCGAACACCCAGAAGGCGCTGGAGAAGCAGGGCCTCAAGCACACCGGCGCCCCGGACCAGATCACCGTGATGGAGGTCAAGGGCGTCAAGATCGCGGTGGCCGGCTTCTCCTCGTACCCCTGGTCGAACAGCCTGACCGACATCGACGCCGCGACGGCGGTCGTCGAGAAGGCCGCCACCATGGCCGACATCGTGGTGGTGCAGGTGCACATGGGGGCCGAGGGGGCCGACAAGACCAAGGTCAAGCCGGGCACCGAGCTGTTCTACGGCGAGAACCGGGGCGACCCGGTCAAGTTCTCCCACGCGATGATCGACGCCGGAGCCGACCTCATCGTCGGGCACGGCCCGCACGTGCTGCGCGGCATGGAGTTCTACCAGGGCCGGCTGATCGCCTACAGCCTCGGCAACTTCGCCGGCGGCGGCCGGTCGCTGAATCCGACCGGCCGGCTCGGCTGGGGCGGGGTGCTCAAGGTCTCGCTCAAGCCGGACGGCAGCTTCGCCGGGGGCTCGTTCACCTCCACCCGGATGAACTCGGTGGGCAAGCCGACCATGGACTCCGCCGACCAGGGCCTCGGCCTGGTCAAACAGCTCAGCCGCGCCGACTTCCCGCGCACCGGCGCCCGGTTCGACGCCGCCGGGAAGATCAGCGCCCCGCCGGCCGGCTGACCGTCGAGGCCGGGCGTGGACCCGACGGCTGGTCGGCCCGGCGACGTAGGCTGGCCGGCGTGACCATCAGCTCCCCCGGCCGGGCCGAGACGGACCTCGGCCGCACCCGGCGCGCCCGGCGGATCGGCCGGGCGCTGACCGAGGCGCACCCCGACGCGCACTGTGAACTCGACCACTCCAACGCGCTGGAGCTGGCCGTCGCGACCATCCTCTCCGCGCAGTGCACCGACAAGAAGGTCAACGAGGTCACTCCGAAGCTCTTCGTCCGCTACCCGGCGGCCGCGGACTACGCCGGGGCCGACCGGGCGGAGCTGGAGGAGCTGATCCGGCCGACCGGCTTCTACCGCAACAAGACGGATTCGCTGATCAAGCTCGGTCAGGCGCTGGTCGAGCGGTACGACGGCAAGGTGCCCGGCCGGCTGACCGACTTGGTGACGTTGCCCGGGATCGGCCGCAAGACCGCCAACGTGATCCTCGGTAACGCCTTCGACGTCCCCGGGATCACCGTCGACACCCACTTCCAGCGGCTGGTGCAGCGCTGGAAGCTCACCGCGCAGACCGACCCGGTGAAGATCGAGCACGAGATCGGCGGGCTCTTCCCGAAGCGCGAGTGGACCATGCTCTCGCACCGGATCATCTTCCACGGCCGGCGGGTCTGCCACGCCCGCAAGCCGGCCTGCGGGGCCTGCACGCTGGCGAAGCTCTGCCCGTCGTACGGGACCGGGCCGACCGAGCCGGCCGCTGCCGCGAAGCTGCTCAAGGGCCCCCGGGCGCGGGACCTCGCGGTCGCCGCCGGGGTCGACCCGGAGCTGGTGCCGCAGCAGGCCGTCGTCGCGGAGGTGCCGTGAACCGGCGGCTCGCTGCACTGCTCGTCCCCGCTCTGCTGGCCCTGGCCGGCTGCACCGCCACCGGGCCGGAGAGCGTCCCCACCCCGGTCGCCCGGCCCGAACGCCCCTCGCCCTTCGCCGACTGCGCGACGCTGACCCGCGCGGTCGGCGCCTCCGCGCCGACGCCCGCGACCGCTGACACCGCGACCGGCACCGCCACGCCCGCCACCCCGACCGGCACCACCGCGACCGGTACCGCCGTGCCGGGCGACCAGGGCGCCGGTGCGCTGCTGCCCGAGTTGACCCTCTCCTGCTTCACCGGCGGTGCTCCGGTGGCGCTGCGGGACGTCCGTGGCCCCGCCGTGGTCAACCTGTGGGCCTCCTGGTGCCCGCCCTGCCGCAAGGAGCTGCCCGCCTTCCAGCGGCTCAGTGAGCGGACGGCCGGCACGCTGCAGGTGATCGGCGTGAACAGCCGGGACAGCCGCAGCGCCGCGCAGTCCATCGGCGAGGACTTCGGCGTCCGCTTCCCGATGCTCTTCGACCAGGGTGAGGCGCTGCAACGGGAGCTGGGGCGCAACGCCATTCCGCTGACCCTCCTGGTCGACGCGCAGGGCCGGGTACGCCACACCGACGCCACCGGCGCCCTCGACGACGCCCGGCTCGCCGCGCTGGTCCGGCAGCACCTCGGCGTGCAGGTGCAGCCGTGAGCGCGAGGAGTGAGCCGGTCCTGCGAGCCCCGCAGTCGCGAACGAAGGAATCACCGTGAGCGCGAGGAGTGAGCCGCCTGCGAGCCCCGCAGTCGCGAACGAAGGGAAAGCCGTGACCCGCCCGCCGGCCTGGATCGACCCGCTGCTGGGCCGGCTCGGTACCGCCCGGGCCGAGGACTTCACCCGGCTGACCACCCCCGAGGAGGGCGGCCGGGAGAGCGCCGTGCTGGTGCTGCTCGGCGAGGAGCCCGGCGTCGGCCCGGACGTGCTGGTGCTCCAGCGGGCCGCGACCCTGCGCAACCACGCCGGCCAGCCGGCCTTTCCGGGCGGTGCCGCCGACCCGGAGGACGCCGACGCCTCCGCGACTGCGCTGCGCGAGGCGAACGAGGAGGTCGGCCTCGACCCGGCCAGCGTGACCGTCCTGGCCGAGCTGCCCCGGCTGTGGATCCCGGTCAGCGACTTCGTGGTGACCCCGGTGCTGGCCTGGTGGCACGCGCCGCATCCGGTGCACCCCCGCGAGCCGGCCGAGGTCGCGCACGTCGCCCGGCTGCCCGTGGCCGAGCTGGTAGACCCGGCGAACCGGATGCGGGTCCGCCACCCGAGCGGCTGGATCGGCCCGGCCTTCTCGGTGCGGGGCATGCTGGTCTGGGGCTTCACCGCCGGGGTGATCGCCACGCTGCTGGAGATGGGCGGCTGGGCCCGCCCGTGGCCACGCGGCCGGGTGATCGAGCTGCCACCCGTCGGCGCCACCCCGGCACCCTCGGCCGGCACCGACGAGGTCGACGAGATGGCCGGACCGCTGACCTGATCGTCACGTTCGGCAAGCGCAACGCCCCGGTCGTGCCGGGTGCCCGTACCCTGGACGGGTGTCCGTCGTGGATCTCGTCCTGCTCCTGCTCATGCTCGTGTTCGCGATCAGCGGATACCGCCAGGGTTTCGCCATCGGGGCGCTCTCCCTCTCCGGCTTCTTCCTGGGCGCGCTCCTCGGCCTCCAGGTCGGCCCGATCTTCGCCCGGCAGTTCGTCGACAGCGGCACCCGGGTCCTGATCTCCCTGGTCGCCGTCTTCGGGCTGGCCGTGCTCGGGCAGGCGCTGGCCGGCTGGCTCGGTTCGCACCTGCGCAGGACGATCACCAACGACGTGGCGAAGCGGGCCGACGACGTCGGCGGCGCGTTCGTCTCGCTCTTCGCCGTGATGCTGGTGGCCTGGCTGGTCGCCGTGCCGCTGGCCTCCTCCCCGCTGCCCTGGCTGTCCGCCTCGGTCAAGAACAGCGCGCTGCTGACGGTGGTGGACGCGGTCCTGCCCGACCGGGCCCAGGAGCTCTCCACCGCCCTGCGTGACACGGTGGACACCGACGGTTTCCCGGACGTCTTCAACGGCCTGGGCCGTACCCAGGCGCGGCAGGTCTCCCCGCCCGACCCGTCCCTGGCCGGCTCGCAGGTGGTGGCCAACAGCCAGCGCTCGGTGGTGAAGGTGCTGGGTTCCGCGCCGAGCTGCGCGCGCCGCATCGAGGGCTCCGGCTTCGTGTACGCCGACGACCGGGTGATGACCAACGCGCACGTGGTGGCCGGCACCCGCTCCGTCGCGGTGGAACTGCGCGGCGAGCGGTACGACGGCGAGGTGGTCGTCTACGACCCGGACCGCGACCTCGCCGTGCTGCACGTGCCCGGGCTGCCCGGCCCGTCCCTGCGCTTCGCCGCCGGGCAGGCCGGCAGCGGCTCGGACGCGATCGTGCTCGGCTTCCCCCTCGACGGCCCGTACGACGCCCGCCCGGCCCGGGTCCGTGACGTCGACCGGATCACCGGGCCGGACATCTACTCCTCCGGCGACGTGACCCGGGAGATCTACACGATCCGGGCGCTGGTGCGCAGCGGCAACTCCGGCGGCCCGCTGGTCTCCTCCAACGGCCTCGTGCTCGGCGTGATCTTCGCGGCGGCGGCCGACGACCCGAACACCGGTTTCGCCGTCACCGCGGCGGAGGCGCGCCCGGTGGCGCTGGAGGGCGCGGAGCGTACCCGTGGGGTGGGCACCGGCGACTGCACCTGAGCCGGCCGGAGGGAACTACGCGTCGGGCCGGTCGGGGTCGGTCAGCTCCGGCTCCACGCCGTCGGCCGTCGGCCGGGCCGGGGGCCGGCCGGTCCGCTCCCGCCAGGTGGTGAACGCGGCGGAGGTCGCCGCCAGCATCGCCACGCCGAGCAGCCAGCCGCCCAGCACGTCGCTGGTCCAGTGCACGCCGAGCGCCACCCGGCTCAGCCCGGTCACCCCGGCGAGCAGCACCGCCGCCACCCAGAGCGCGACGCGCAACGCCTCCCGGCCCCGGGCGTAGGGCAGGAAGACCAGCAGCAGCACCCCGGCGGCCAGGGTGGCGTTCAGCGCGTGCCCGGACGGGAAGGCGTAGCCGGCCGCCCGGGCCACCGGGTCGAGCAGGTCCGGCCGGTCCCGGCCGACCAGCAGCTTCAGCAGTGCCCCGAGCAGCCCGCCGACGGCCATCGTGGTGACCACCCAGAGGGCCAGCCGGCGGGCCCGGTGGGACCAGAGCCAGACCACGAGGGCCAGCGCCGCCACCCGTAGCGGCCCGGGCCCGAAGACGTCGGTCCACAGGTTCATCGCCCGCACCCAGCCCGGATGGTCGAGGGCGTAGCGGTAGCACGCCTCGGTCACCGCCGCGTCCAGGTCGTGCAGCGGCGGCCAGGCACCCACCACCAGCACGGCCAGCAGCGCGAATGGCACCAGCACCAGGAACGCCGCCGCCGAGGCCAGGGTCAGCCGCAGGCCGAGCGAATGGTCGGGATCCAGGCGGCGGCCCCGCCAGGAGCGGGTCGGAGGGCGCACGGAGGTGCGCTGACCGGGGGAGTCCATGGCGTCTTCACTTACCCAGGGGCGCGGCCCGTCAGGCCGGGGTCAGCGACCCCACAGCCGGAACCGGCGGATCATCAGCGCGGCACCGGTGACCAGGGCGGCGAGGATGGCCACGCCCGTCCAGAGCCGACGCGGCGCGGGGTCGTCCCCGGCGCCGGCCGGCTGGGCCGACCAGCGGGTGTGCTGCCGGGGAGCGGTGAAGCCGAGCGGGTCGGAGCCGGTGCCGCCGGCCTGGGCGTCGTCGGCCGACCCGGGCGCCGGGCCGAAGCCGACCACGCCGGGGGAGGTCTGGTCGTCGAGCGGGTTGCGGTGCACCAGCGGCACGTCCGCGGTCAACGCGGCCACCGGGTCGACCAGGCCGTACCCGAAGCGGTCGTCGCGGCCGGTGGGGCCGATGTCCTTCGCGGTGGCCAGCAGCCGGTTGACCACGTCACCGGCGGACATCTCCGGGTACCGGGAGCGGACCAGCGCGGCGGTCGCCGCCACCAGCGGCGCGGCGAAGCTGGTGCCCTGCACCCCCCAGTGGCCGCCGGGACGCGCGCCGATCAGGCGGGTGGCCGGTGCGGAGAGGGTGGTGGCGTGCCCGGTGATCGAGCCGGACCAGAGGTTCTCGCTGTCGCCCTCCAGCCCCGCCACGGCGATCACACCGGGCTCCCGGGCCGGGTACCAGACCTTGGAGTTGGTCGAGGTGGCGACGTTGCCGGTGCAGGCGACCACGACCACGTCCCGGGCGAAGGCGTAGTCGAGCGCGGCGGCGAGCGCCGGGCTGTCGCCGCTGCCGCCCAGCGACAGGTTGATCACGCGGGCGCCGTTGTCGACCGCCCAGCGCACGCCCTTGGCGACGATCATCGCGTCGTCGTAGCGGTTCTCGTCGTCGAGCACCCGCACCGGCAGGATGCGGGCGCCGGGGGCCAAGCCGGCGACGCCCTTGCGGTCGTCGTTGCGCCCGGCGATCAGGCTGGCCACCGTGGTGCCGTGGCCCACCGGGTCCGGCTTGTCGGCGCCGGCGGGGGTGACCAGGTCGATGCCGGGCAGCACCTGGCCGGCGAGATCCGCGTGCGAACCGTCCACGCCGGAGTCGATCACCGCGACGGTGACCCCCTGGCCGGTGGAGGTGCTCCAGGCCGTGCTGGCCCGCAACGACTCCAGCTGCCACTGCTCGTCGCGGACCCGGTCGGCGCGGGTGGTGGTCTCCACCGGGGTGAAGCCCGGCTCGGCCAGCGGTGCGCCGGCGACCGGCGCGGCCACCGTGACCGGCCGGGACGCGGTGGCCGGCGGTGGCGCCACGCCGACGACCGTCACGGCGGTCGCCGCGACCCCGAGCAGCGCGCGCCCGGCGAACCGGTCGAACGCGGTCGGGGCGCCGTGCCGAACCCTGGTCACATCCTCCGCCATTCATCGTCCTTGACACGTGCTGCTCGGCAGATTACCGGTTTTCCCCGCCGTGGCGGGACGTTCCGCCGGACACGCTCACGGTGGCGGCAGATGCGCCAACTGGACCAGGCGTACGCCCTCACGCCGGGTGACCAGGCGTCCGCGTCCGGGTGGCAGCGGCCCGGGACGGACCTGACCGACCAGCGGTCCCTCGTCCGGGCTGCCGCTCATCACCAGCCCGGCGGTGGAGAGTTCCCGCAGCCGCTGCACGATCGGCTCGTACTGGGCCCGGGCGGCGCCGCCGGACCGGCGCACCAGCACCAGATGCAGCCCGATGTCGCGGGCCTGGGGCAGGTGCTCCTCCAGGCCGCGCAGCGGGTTCGCCGGGCCGCTGGAGACCAGGTCGTAGTCGTCGACCAGCACGAACAGCTCCGGCCCGGACCACCAGGACCGCTCCCGCAGCTGCGCCGGGGTCACCTCCGGTCCGGGCAGCCGGGCCTGCATGTAACCGGCGACCGACTCCACCAGCTCGGCGGTGTGCGCCGCCGCGCTGCCGTACCCGATCACGTGCGGGTCGTCGATCAGGCTGTACAGGCTGCGCCGGTAGTCGACCAGGATGATCCGGGCCTGCTCCGGGGTGAACCGATCGATGATCGAGGTGGCCAGCGCGCGCAGGAACGACGACTTGCCGCACTCCGCGTCGCCGAAGACCACGAAGTGCGGCTCGGTGGCGAAGTCCACCGCTACCGGGCGCAGGTCCGCCTCGGCCACGCCGATCGGGAAGGCCAGCCCGGTGGCGGCGGAGGTGTCCAGCTCGGCGTAGGGCAGCACCGGCGGCAGCAGCCGTACCCGGGGGGCGGGCGGACCGGACCAGGCGTCCGCGACCGCCTTCACCAGGTCGGCCGTCTCCGTGCCGGCCAGCTGCGGCAGCGCGGTGAGGAAGTGCAGGCTCTGCGCGGTGATGCCCCGGCCGGGTGACTTCTCCGGCACGCTCGCCGCCGCGACCCGCTTCACCACCGAGTCCGACGGGTCACCGAGGCGCAGCTCCAGACGGGAACCGAAGAGGTCGCGGATGGCCGGGCGGAAGTCCGTCCAGCGGACCGCGCTCGCCACCACGTGCACCCCGTACGACAGGCCGCGGGTGGCGAGGTCGGTGACCAGCGGCTCCAGGTCGTCGTACTCGCCGCGCAGAGTGGCCCAGCCGTCGACCACCAGGAACACGTCGCCGAACGGATCGGCGGCGGGCTGCCCGGCCGCCGCCGGCGCGGACCGGCGCAGCCGCCAGGCGGCCATCGACTCCACACCCAGCTCGGCGAAGCGGCGCTCCCGCTCCGCGAGCAGGGTGGCGATCTCGCCGACGGTCCGGCGCACCACCGTCGGGTCGGCCCGGCCCGCGATCCCGCCGACCTGCGGCAGGTCGCGCAGCGCGGCGAGCCCGCCGCCGCCGAAGTCCAAGCAGTAGATCTGCGCCTCGGCCGGGGTGTGGGTGAGCGCCAGCGCGCAGATCAGCGTCCGGAGCAGGTGCGACTTGCCGCTCTGCGGCCCGCCGACCACGGCCACGTGCCCGGCCGCGCCGTCCAGCGCCAGCCAGAGCAGGTCGCGGCGTTGCTCGAAGGGCTTGTCCACCACGGCCACGGGCACCTGGAGCGCGCCGTGCAGCTCCGGGTTGGCGACGGTGAGGCCGCGCTGCGGATCGGCGGCCGCCGGCCCGAGCAGCTCGTCCAGGGCGGGTGCGGTGTCCAGCGGCGGCAGCCAGACCTGGTGTGCCGGCGGGCCCTGCCCGGCCAGCCGGCCGACCAGCACGTCCAGCAGCTTCGAGGTCTCCTCCTCGACGGCGGCCGGCGCCGGGACGGCCGGCTCCGGTACCGGCACCAGGTGGGTGGAGAAGGTGAGCAGCCGGGTGCCGCCGCCCGCGCCGCCGCCGGCCGCCGCGCCGCGCCGGCGTACCGGGCCGGAGACGTACGCGGCCTTGAACCGGACCAGCGGGTCGGTGCCGGCCCGCAGATAGCCGTGCCCGGGGGAGCGGGGCAGCTCGTGCGCGTCCGGCACCCCGAGCACCGTCCGGGACTCCAGCGCCGAGAAGGTCCGCAACCCGATCCGGTACGACAGGTGCGTGTCGAGCCCCCGCAGCCGCCCCTCCTCCAGCCGCTGGCTGGCGAGCAGCAGGTGCACCCCGAGCGAGCGGCCCAGCCGGCCGATCTGGACGAAGAGGTCGATGAAGTCGGGCTTGGCGGAGAGCAGCTCGGAGAACTCGTCGCAGATCAGCAGCAGCGACGGCAGCGGCGCCAGCGGGGTGCCGGCGGCCCGGGCCCGCTCGTAGTCGCGCAGGCCGGCGAAGTTGCCGGCCCGGCGCAGCAGCTCCTGGCGGCGCATCAGCTCGCCGTTGATGGCGTCCACCATCCGGTCGACCAGCGGCAGCGCGTCGGCCAGGTTGGTGATCACGGCGGCGGTGTGCGGCAACCGGTCGAAGGAGGCGAAGGTGGCGCCGCCCTTGAAGTCGACCAGCACGAAGTTGAGCTGTTCCGAGCTGTGCGTGGCGGCCAGCCCGAGCACCAGCGTGCGCAGCAGTTCCGACTTGCCGGAGCCGGTCGCGCCGATCAGCAGGCCGTGCGGGCCCATCCCGTCCTGCGCCGACTCCTTCAGGTCCAGCTCGATCGCGCCGCCGTCGGCGCCGACGCCGATCGGCACCCGCAGCCGGTCCCGGGCCGATCGGGGCGCCCAGCCCTGCTCGGCGGTGAAGCTCTCCGGGTCGCCGATGCCGAGCAGCTCCGGCAGGCCCAGCTCGGCCCCGGGCGCGGCCTCGCCCCCGCGTACGGTGGTGGCGAGCCGCAGCGGCGCGAGCCGCCGGGCCACCGCCTCCGCGTCGGCGACCTCCAACCGGTCGGCGGTGCCCACCTCGGCGTGCCCCTCGGCCGACCAGGAGTGCAGCCGGTCGCCGCGCAGCTCCAGCAGGAGGGCGTAGCGGTCGAGCAGCCGCGGCGGCGGCGTGTCCAGGTCGATGACGGTGACCGCGTCGATGCCGCCGTCCCCGGTCAGGTCGGTCGCCCCGGTCAGGTCGCCGCCGTCGAGCAGGACCACCACGTGCGGCCCGTCGGTGGCCGGCCCGGCCGGGCTGAACCGGGACCGGCTGGCCAGCACCTCGTCGAGCAGCCGTTCCAGGTCGGCGGCGGAGCTGGTGACCAGGCGGACCGGGCCGAGCGCGTCGGTGCGGCCGGGGTGGTGGGCGTGCGGCAGCCACTTGACCCACTCCCAGAGCGCCCGCCGCTCCGGCCCGACGCAGACGGCGATGAGCAGTTCGTCCGGGGCGTGGAAGACGGCCAGCTGGGTGAGCATGGCCCGGGCCAGTGCCTGGGCGGCGGGCGAGCCGGTGCCCGCTCGCGCGTCGCCAGGGGCCGCCTCGCCCCGCACGAAGACCCGGGCGAAGCTGCGCATGGAGAGCGCGACCGGCAGGTCCGGCACCACCGAGTACGCGTCGAGGAAGCGCCGCAGCGCCCCCGCGGTCATCGGTTCCAGCTCCTCCAGGGGCCGGGTGACCGGCGGGACCAGCGGGGTGGCCAGGGTCTGCGGGCCGACGGCCACCCGGACCACGGCGAAGTCCGGATCGCCCGGCCGGCGCTCCCAGACCCGGTGGCTGTCGACCGTCGACCAGAGCCGGCCCGGGTCGGGGTGCCGGTAGTAGAGCCCGGCCCGCTGCTGCCCGGCCGTCTGCCGGACCCGGCGGCGCAGCGCGGTCAGGTGCCGCAGGTACTCGCGGCGGGCGGCCATCATCTCCGACTTCTTCGGAGTGCCGGAGGCGCTGCCCCAGGAGGTCACCAGCATCGCCAGCGAGGAGAGCCCGAACATGCCGCCCACCACGTACGAGTAGGCGCCACCGCCCCGGCCGAACATCATCGCCATCGCCACCGTGCCGCCCAGCATGGGCAGCACCATCAGCGCCTGCTGCCAGCGGCCGCCGGTCACCGCCGGGATCTCCGGTGGCGCCTCGACGGGCAGCTCGCCGACCGGGATCTCCGGCGCCGGGCGGCGCGGCGGGCGCTTGATGACGACAGTGGACACTGGCCCTCCAAGGTGGCGCTCGGTAACCCGAGCCTGGCTCATGGTAGGTAAAGTCCTGTCGTCCGTCAGCCACCGCTCCCGCTCGATATGGAGATCACTCGATGACCACCGGGCTGGCAAGGGTCACCATCAGCGCTCCGCAACGACGCGTCGACGTGGCCTTGCCGGAGCAGGTCCCCCTCGCTGAGCTGCTGCCCGAGGTGCTGCGGCACGCCGGCGAGGGGCTGGCCGACGACGGCGAGCGGCACGGCGGCTGGGTGCTGCGCCGCACCGACGGGGCGGTGCTGGCGACCGCCCAGGCGCTGCTGCCCCAGGGGGTGCGCGACGGCGAGGTGCTGCACCTCGTCCCGGCCCACGCCGAGTGGCCCGAGCTGGAGTACGACGACGTCGTCGAGGCGATCGCCGACGGCGCCCGGCGGCGGGGCAGCGCCTGGTCGCCGGCCGCCACCCGGGGCGCCGCGCTTGCCGGTGCGGGCGTGCCGCTCGCCGTCGGGCTGGTCGCCGTCCTGGCCGGTGGGCCGCAGCACCGCGCCGGCTGGCCGCTCGCGGTCGCCGTCGCACTGCTGCTCGCGCTCGCCGGCACGGTCGCCTCCCGGGCGTACGGGGACGGCCCGACCGGCGCCACCCTCGGCGGGTACGCCCTGCCGTACGCCGCGGCGGCCGGCGCCCTCGCGGTCAGCTCCGGCGACCCGGTCGGTACGTTCCGGCCGCTGCCCTGGCTGGGCGCCCCCGAGCTGCTGGCCGGCGCGGTGGCGCTGCTGCTGGTGTCGGTGCTCGGCCTGCTCGGCACCGCAACCCGGCTGCGGGTCTTCGTGGCCGGCGCCACGATCGGCGCGGTCGGTGCGGCCGCCGCCCTCGGCGGGCTCCTGCTCGACCCGGCCGGCACCGCGGCGGTGCTGCTCTGCGTGCTGGTCTTCGCCCTCGGCGCGCTGCCGCTGCTGGCGATCCGGCTCGGCAAGATGCCGCTGCCGCCGATCACCCTGCCGACCGGGCCGACCGGCGGCCCGGACGGCGTCCGGGACCTGCCCGACCGCGCCCGGGTGCACGCGGCGGTGGCCCGGACCGAGGAGATGCTGACCGGGATGCTGATCGGGCACGCCGGGCTGGCGCTCGCCGCCGCCCTGGTGCTCGGCGGCGCCGGCGGGCCGGCCGGGCGGCTGCTGGTGGCGGTCGTCTCGGCGGTGCTGCTGCTGCGCTCCCGGCTCTTCGTGGCGGTACGCCACCGGGTGCCGCCCGTACTGGCCGGGCTGGCCGGGTTCGCGGTGCTCGGCGTGGGGCTCGCCGTCGGAGCCGGTGCGGCGGTGCTGCCGGCGCTGACCGTGGGCGGGCTGCTGGTGGCCCTCGTCGCCGTGACGGCCGGCACCACGTACGCCCGGCGGCCGGTGTCGCCGTACGTGGGCCGGGTGGCCGACCTGACCGACACCGCGCTGGTGGTCTCGGTCGTGCCGGTGGCCTGTGCGGTGCTGGGCCTCTACGACGCCGCCCGCGGCCTGCTGGGCTGAGCCGACGACGAAGGGCCCGGGAACGCTCCCGGGCCCTTCGTCGACTCAGCTGGTGTCAGTGCGCGGCGTCGCCGTGCTCCTCGGCGTCCTTGGCCCGCTGGTACGACGCGCGGATCTCGGCCTCGGCCTCCACCCGGCCGACCCAGGTCGCGCCCTCGACCGACTTGCCCGGCTCCAGGTCCTTGTAGACCTCGAAGAAGTGCTGGATCTCCAGGCGGTCGAACTCGCCCAGGTGGTGGATGTCGCGCAGGTGCTCCTGGCGCGGGTCCTCGTAGGGCACGCAGAGGACCTTGTCGTCGCCGCCCTTCTCGTCCGTCATCCGGAACATGCCGATCGTGCGGCAGCGGATCAGGCAGCCCGGGAAGGTCGGCTCGGGGACGAGCACCAGCGCGTCCAGCGGGTCGCCGTCCTCGCCGAGGGTGCCCTCGATGAAGCCGTAGTCGGCCGGGTACTGGGTCGACGTGAAGAGGGTGCGGTCCAGCCGGATCCGGCCGGTCACGTGGTCCACCTCGTACTTGTTTCGGTGACCCTTCGGGATCTCAACCGTGACGTCGAAATCCATCTCCCACGCTCCCTCGTCTGCCCACGCTGGCTGAACGGAACCACAGACGTCCCCGGTACGGGTGATTGGCCACCCGTCGGCTCCGGACGCCGCATAGTCTTCGGACCGAAGTAGTGTCACCCAGGCTGGTTCCGGAGGCGGGAGGAGGGGGTCGTGGGGAGGGAAGATTCACACTACCGCCCTGAGGGGGTTGACGGACGCGGGTCCGGCGGATCCGCGAGCGGGCGCGTCCCGGTGCCCGGTGTGCACCCGGCCGACCGGTCGCCGGCGCCGCAGGGGCCGGGTGCCGGGCAGCCGCCGGCGGGGCCGGTCCCGCCGGTCTGGCCGGGCGATCCCCGCAACGGCGGGCGCTTCCCCGAGCTGAACCCGCCCGGCCGGCCCGCCGCCGGCTCCGCCCGGGTGCCGTCCGGGCCGCCGCCGGCCGCGGGCCCGGCCCGGGTCCCACCGCCGTCCTGGGAGGGCCCGGTGAGCGGGCCGGGTCAGGTCTACGGCGCCGCGCCGGTCTCCCCGGCCGCCGCCGCACCCGTCTCCCCGCCGCCGGCGGGTGCCGGGCCGCTGTCTGCGCCGCCGCCCGCGCCGCGCCGGCGTCGTCGGCTGCTGCCGGTCGCGGTGCTCGCCACCGTGCTGCTGCTCGTCCTGGCCGGCGTCGCCGTGGTGGTTCGTCCCGGGCCGGTCGCCGGGTGGCTCGGCGACGAGGCCGCCGGGCCGGCGGCCTCCGCCCGCCCGCCGGAGCCCGACCCGTCGCCGGTGCTCGCCGGTCCGGACGCCAACGCCCCGCAGCCCACCCCCGCCGGGGTACGCGCCGCCGTGGAGCCGCTGCTCGGGGCCGCCGCCCTCGGCGGCCGGGTGAACGTCTCGGTGGCCGACGCGACCACCGGGGAGTCCCTCTACACCCGGGGCGGCGACGACGGCACCGTGCCCGCCTCGGTGACCAAGCTGGTGACCGGCGTGACGGTGCTGGAGGCCCGCGGCCCCGGGTACCGGATCCCCACCCGCGCGGTGGCCGGGGCGAACCCGGGCGAGGTGGTCCTCGTCGGCGGGGGCGACCCGACCCTGGCTGTCGACGGCAAGGGCTTCTACCCCGGTGCGGCCCGCCTCGACGCGCTGGCCAAGCAGGTGAAGCAGGCGCTCGGCGGTACCGCGCCGACGAAGGTCACCGTCGACTCCTCGCTCTTCCCCGGCCCGGTGCACGCCTCCGGCTGGGACGACGACATCCCGACCGGGGGCTACGGCGCCTCGATCACCGCGCTGATGACCGACGGCGCGCGCACCGATCCCGAGGCGGCCCGGAGGACGTTCGACGACACCCACGGCGCGGCCGAGCGGGCCCCGGAACCGGACCTGGCCGCCGGCCGCTCCTTCGCCCGGCTCCTCGGCATCGGCGGGAATGCCCAGGTCAAGCGGGGTACCGCCCCGGCGGCCGGGGGCACCGCGACCGCCGGCGCCCCCGCGCCCGGCACCGAGCTGGGCAAGGTCGAGTCGCTGCCGATGGTCCGCCTGGTCGACATCATGATCAGCGACAGCGACAACGTGATCGCCGAGGCGCTGGCCCGGCAGGTGGCGCTGGCCCGCAACCAGCCGGCGAGCTTCGCCGGTGGGGCGGCGGCGATGGACGTGGTGATCGGCGAGCTGGGCCTGCCGGCCGACGAGATCAGCCTCGCCGACGCCAGCGGGCTGTCCCGGAACAACCGGATCAGCCCGTCCCTGCTCACCGACCTGATCACGCTGGCCGGCAAGGGCGAGCAGCCGGAACTGGGCGCGATCTTCGGCGGTCTGCCGGTCGGCGCCTGGTCCGGCACCCTCGGCGAGCGCTACCGGGTCGACACGACCGCCGCCGGTGCCGGGGTGGTCCGGGCCAAGACCGGCACGCTGACCGGGGTGCACGCCCTGGCCGGGCTGGTCACCACGGCCGAGGGTCGGCTGCTCACCTTCGCGGTGCTCACCGACCGGGCCCCGGCCGGCGATCCGGACGTCACCCGCCAGGCCCTCGACCGGATCGGCGGCGCCCTGGCCGGTTGCGGCTGCCGCTGACCCCGTCCGCCGGAGCCCCTGCTCGCGCGCCGGGCCGGGGTGTTCCGGCGCGGGTACGGTGGGTGCATGGCGCAGTTCGTGGACTGGGATCTGGCCGCCGCAACCGCGGGGGCGCTGAGCAAGTCGGGCCCCCGGGTGTCGTACGCCGAGGCCACCGAGGTGGTCGTCGACCTGCGTCGGCTCACCGAGGAGGCGGCCGGGCACGTCGCCGACTACACCGGGCTGCGCTCTCAGGTGACGCACCCGCCGGTACGGGTGGTGGACCGCCGGGACTGGGCGGCCGCCAACATCGCCGGCCTCCGGGAGGTGATCTCCCCGCTGGTCAGCCGGCTCTCCGGCGACAAGCGCCCGGGCCCGCTCACCGAGGCGATCGGGTCCCGGCTGACCGGGGTGCAGGCCGGCACCGTGCTCGCCTACCTCTCGGGCCGGGTCCTCGGCCAGTACGAGGTCTTCTCCGGCGACCCGGGTCAGCTGCTCCTCGTCGCGCCGAACATCGTCGAGGTGGAGCGGAAGCTGGAGGCGGACCCGCGCGACTTCCGGCTCTGGGTCTGCCTGCACGAGGTCACCCACCGCACCCAGTTCACCTCGGTGCCCTGGATGCGGGCGTACTTCCTCGGCGAGGTGAACGCCTTCGTCGACGCCTCGCAGGGCAACGAGCACCTGCTGGAGCGGCTGCGCCGCGGCGTGGCCACGCTCTCCGACGCGGTCAAGGACCCGGAGAGCCGCACCAGCGTGCTGGACATCGTGCAGACCCCCGCGCAGCGGGCCGTGCTGGACCGGCTCACCGCGCTGATGACGCTGCTGGAGGGGCACGCCGAGTTCGTGATGGACGGCGTCGGCCCGCAGGTCATCCCCAGCGTGGAGCGGATCCGGGCGGGCTTCAACCGGCGCCGCGAGGCCGGCAACCCGCTGGAGAAGGCGATCCGCCGGCTGCTCGGCGTCGACGTCAAGATGCGCCAGTACGCCGAGGGCCGCAAGTTCGTGCACGGCGTGGTCGACCGGGTCGGCATGGACGGCTTCAACAAGATCTTCGGCTCCCCGCTGACCCTGCCCCGGCTGGACGAGCTGGGCGACCCGGACGCCTGGGTGGCCCGGGTGCACGGGCCGGCCGGCGCCACCCCGAGCGCCGGCTGAGCGGACGGGAGTGGCCGCCCTCGCCCCGCCGGTCGCCGCGATCCGGGTCGCGGTCCGCCGCGCGCTGACCGGGCTGCCGGCCGACGGGCCGGTGCTGGTGGCCTGTTCCGGTGGGGCCGACTCGCTCGCCCTGGCCGCCGCGACCGCCTTCGTGGCGCCCCGGCTCGGCTTGCGGGCCGGCCTGGTGACCGTCGACCACGGATTGCAGGAGGGCTCCGCCGAGCGGGCCGGGTCGGTGGCGCGGTGGGCGGTCGAGGTCGGCCTGGATCCGGTCGAGGCGGTGCCGGTCACCGTGGCCGGGCGCCCCGGCGGTCCGGAGGCGGCCGCCCGCGAGGCCCGCTACCAGGCGCTGCTCGACGCCGCCCGGCGGCACGACGCGACGGCGCTGCTGGTCGGGCACACCCGCGACGACCAGGCCGAGACGGTGCTGCTCGCGCTGACCCGGGGCGCCGGGCCGCGCGGGCTGGCCGGGATGCCCGAGCGCCGGGAGCTGGCCGGGGTGCCCCTGCTGCGTCCGCTGCTCGACGTCACCCGGGACGAGACCCGCAAGGCGTGTGCCGCGCTCGGGCTGACCCCGTGGGAGGACCCGCACAACGCCGACCCCTCGTACGCCCGGGCCCGGGTCCGCACCGAGGTGCTGCCGGTGCTGCTGCGGGCGCTCGGCCCGGGGGTGCTGGACAACCTGGCCCGCACCGCCCGGCTGGTCGCCGCCGACACCGCCGCGCTGGACGACCTGGCCGCCGCCGCCCTCGCCGCCCCGCCCCTGGAAGCGTCGCCCGGGGACGGGCCCGTCGGTGACGGGGTGGTCGCCGTCCCGGCGGGCGTGCGGGCCGTCGACGGGGGGCTCTCCGTGGCGGCCCTGGCCGTCTTGCCGACGGCGGTGCGAACTCGGGTGCTGCTTGCCTGGGCCCGGGAACTGGGCGCGTCGCCGGCCGCCCTGTCGCACCGGCACGTGGCCGCGCTGGAAGCGCTGGTCACCGACTGGCGTGGGCAGGGCGCGACGCACCTGCCGGGTGGGCTGCGGGTGGCCCGCAGGGCCGGCCGACTGTTCCCGCTCGGCGGAGGGCCCGGCTGAAGCGCGTCGTCGTCGGTGGAGCCGGATCCATGATCGGGTGACGTTCTCCGGCGGATCTGACGGCGTGTCGTGTCGGTTTCTGCTTTCCGATCGTGAGGGGGCGGGCGACGCCGGCTCTCCCCGGGAGCCGCCGGAGGCGGTAGACATGGCGGATGGCGTACCCCCGGCAGCCGCTCTTCGCCCCGAACGGTGCCGTCGCGACCAGCCAGCCGCTCGCGGCGGCCGCGGGCCTGGCCGTGCTGCGGCGCGGCGGCAACGCGGTCGACGCCGCGCTGGCCACGGCGATCGCGCTCACCGTGGTGCAGCCGCCCTCGAACGACATCGGCGGTGACCTGTTCGCGATCGTCTTCGACGGCGAGCGGCTGCACGGGTTGAACGCCTCCGGCCGGTCCCCGGCCGCGCTGACCAGGGAGGTCGTGCTCACCGCGACCGGACGGCAGCCGCCGGCCGCGGTCGACGCGCTCGGCGGTGCGCAGGCGCGCGGCCCGGCGATGCCGGCCCGGGGCTGGCTGCCGGTGACCGTGCCGGGCGTGCCGGCCGGCTGGCGGGACCTGCACGACCGCTTCGGATCGCTGCCCTTCGCGGAGCTGTTCACCGACGCGATCTCCTACGCCGAGCACGGCTACCCGGTCGCCACCGGCACCGCCGCCACCTGGGACCGGGCGCTGGCCGCCCGGGTCGAGCCGGGCGGCGAGGAGTACGCCGAGTTCGACCGGGTGTTCACCGTCGGTGGGCGGGCACCGCGCCCCGGCGAGCGGTGGCGCAATCCGGACGCCGCCCGCACCCTGCGCCGCATCGCCGAGACCGGTGCGGAGGACTTCTACCGGGGTGACATCGCCGCGGCGCTCGACGCCCACGCGGCCCGCACGGGTGGCCTGCTCACCGGCGACGACCTGGCCCGGCACGCCTCCGCCTGGGTGGACCCGGTCAGCGCCCGCTACCGGGGGCACGAGGTCTGGGAGCTGCCGCCCAACGGGCAGGGGATCGCCGCCCTGCTGGCACTGGACATCCTGGACGGTACGGACCTCGCCGCGCTCGACCCCGAGGCACGGCTGCACCGCCAGATCGAGGCGGTCAAGCTCGGCTTCGCCGACGCGCACGCCCACGTGGCCGACCCGGAGCGGGCCCCGGTGCCGACCGCCGCCCTGCTCGATCCCGGCTACGCGGCGACCCGCCGGTCCCTGGTCGGCGAGCGGGCCGGCGACCCGGTGGCGGGTGACCCGGAGCGGGGCGGCACGGTCTACCTCTGCACCGCCGACGCGGGCGGGATGATGGTCAGCCTGATCCAGTCCACCTACCTGGCATTCGGCTCCAGGGTGGTGTTGCCCGGACACGGCTTCGCCTTGCAGAACCGGGGCCTCGGTTTCCGCCTCGACCCGGCGCACCCGAACGTGGTCGGGCCGGCCAAGCGACCCTTCCACACCATCATCCCGGGCTTCCTGACGCGCGACGGCGCCCCGGTCGGGCCGTTCGGCGTGATGGGCGGGCACATGCAGCCGCAGGGGCACGTCCAGGTGGTCTGCGCCACCCTCGACGCGGGACTCGACCCGCAGGCCGCGCTGGACGCCCCCCGCTGGTACTGGCACACCGGCCGGACCCTGCTGGTCGAGCCGGCGCTGGCCGCGGTGCCCGGGCTGGTCGCGGGGTTGCGCGCCCGGGGGCACGAGGTCGCCGTCGCTGCGGAGCCTTCGGTCTTCGGGTACGGGCAGGCGATCTGGCGAGTGCCCTCGGGGGGTTACGTCGTGGGGTCGGAGTCGCGCGTTGACGGGGCGGCGGTCGGGTTCTGACTCTTCTGGTTCGGGGTCTCTTCTGGTTCGTCGGGCTCGGGGTGGGGTTTCGCCGGAGCCCGACCCGCTCCGGGCGGTCAGGCTTGATCCCTGCGCGGGTCGGGCTCCGGC